>NZ_JBEYTW010000130.1:0-21900 GCF_040643275.1 Spirillospora sp. NPDC047418 | reverse complement strand
CCGCGCGGGGTCCGGGGCACGGCCGCGTCTCAGCCGGCCTGGTCGAGGCTGCCGTCGCGGCGGCCGACGGACACGAGCCGGTCCATCGACAGCGCCGCGACCGCGTACCAGCAGGCCCCGACCAGCGCCTCGATCCCGAGCAGCCCCACGATGTGGCCGGCGGGCGCGCCGTCGAGGATGCCGCGCACGGCCTCCAGCCCGTGCACGACCGGCTGCGCCCGCGCCGCGAACTCCACCGGCGCGGGCCACACCTCGACCGGCACGTTCACCCCGCCGAACGTCATCACGATCCCGTAGGCGACGTTCAGCACCAGCCATTCGACGCCGCGCAGCCGCAGCGCGACGCCCGCCAGCGCGCACCCGTACCCGTAGCTGCTGAGGAGGATCAGCAGGACGACCGGCAGGGCGTATCCGGCGCGCGGCCAGGGCAGCGGCACCCCGAGCAGCGGCGGCAGCACCAGCCAGGCGGCCGACGAGCTGATCAGCCCCGTCACCGTCCACTGGAGCCCGCGCCCCAGGTACACCGGCAGGTGCCCGGACGGCGCGATGGCCAGCAGCGGCAGCGTCCCCATGCGCCGTTCACCGGCCAGCGAGATCACCACGATGGTCGACTCCATGCAGGCCAGGACGACGATGTTGCCGACGAGCACGTACCGCATCGTGTCCTCGTCGCCGACGTAGCGGCCCAGCAGGGCGTAGAACGTGGCCTGGCAGAGGAGCCGCACCAGCCACCCGGCCGTCCACGTGCGCCAGGTGTAGACGGCCCCCATCTCGGCGAACCCCAGGATCAGCGACTCCCGGGCGATCCGCGGCACGTGCCTCACGCGAACTCCACCATGCCCTCCCGGCGGGAGCGGTCGACGTAGCGCCGGGTCAGCCACAGGCCCGCGGCCATCGCCGCCGCGCCCAGCCCGAGGATCGCCGCGACCGGCCGGAACCAGGCGTCCGCGTCGCCGCGGACGGCGCCGCGCAGGAGTTCCGCGCTCCACGACAGGAACACCACCCGGCTGAACGGGTGCAGCCAGCCGGGCAGCGCCGCGACCGGCACGAGGATCCCGCCGAGGATGTAGAAGGGGTAGCCGAGCGAGTTCTGCAGGACGTCCCGCGCCCGCGACACCACCAGCACCGCCGACAGCAGGGTCGCGGTCCCGATCGTCGCCAGGCAGGTGACCGCGACCGCGACGGCGAACAGCGCGGGATCGGCGACCGCCACCACCCGGCCGAAGCCGAGCGCCGCGACCAGCCACGACTCGGCGAACGCGGCGGCGCCGACCAGCACCACCATCGCGACCCGCCCGGCCACCACCGGGCCGAGCGGGACGGGCGCCGCGATCATCGGGGTGAACCGCCCGGCCCAGCGGTCCTCGGGGACGATGCGCCCGGCGTGGTCGAGCGCGGCGACCCAGAGCCCGATCAGGCCCGGCGCGAGGACGGCGTTCGCCACGGCGTCCGGGCGGTGCGACGTCACGGTCAGCGCCAGCATCGTCGTGGTCTGCATCGGGGCGATCAGCAGGATGAGCGCGTGCTCCGGCGCGCGCCGCGACAGCGCGACCTGGAGCAGCACCGCCCGCCACATCGCGCGGAGCGTGCTCATACCCGCATCCCCCGGTCGCCCACGGCGCGCAGGTAGACCTCTTCGAGGCTCGGCTCGCCGCGCCGGGCGGTGAGGACGTCGCGGTCCAGCAGCCAGCCGAGGACGCGGCGGCTGCCGTCCCGGCCGGCCGTGTGGACGCGCCACGCCGCACCGTCCCGCCGCTCGACGCCGGTCACGTCCGGCAGCAGCGCCAGGCCCTCGGCGACGGACGGGTCGGGGTGCGTGAAGTCGACGCACTCGCGCTCGCCGAGGAACCGCCCGACCCGCGCCGTGTCGGCGCTCAGCAGCATCCGGCCGCGGTCGATGAGCGTCACCCGGTCGCACAGCGCCGTGGCCTCGTCCATGTCGTGGGTGGCCAGCAGGAACGTGCGGCCCTCCGCGCGCAGGTCGAGGACGAGCCGCCGGAACGCCCCCGCCGCGACCGGGTCGAGCCCGGACGTCGGCTCGTCCAGGAACAGCATCCGCGGCTCGTGCAGCAGGCCCCGCGCGAGGTGCAGGCGCTGCCGCATCCCGCGCGAGAACCGCTCCACGCGGTCGTCCGCGCGTTCGGCGAGACCGACCCGCTCCAGCAGCGCGTCGGCGCGCTCGCGGGTCGTGCGGGCGTCGAGCCGGTAGAGGGCGCCCCAGAACAGCAGGTTGCGGCGGGCGGACAGCCGGTCGTAGAGGCCCCGGTCGCCGCCGAGGACCAGCCCGATCAGCGACCGGACGTCGCGGGTGTCCGCGACCACGTCGTGACCGAGGATCCGCGCCGACCCGCCCGACGGCAGCAGCACGGTGGAGAGGATCTTGACGAGGGTGGTCTTGCCCGCGCCGTTCGGCCCGAGCAGCCCGTGGATCTCGTTCCGCTCGATGGTCAGGGTCAGGTCGTCCAGGGCGACGACGGGGTCCTTGCGGCCGCGCCTGTAGACGCGTCGCAGGCCGGAGGTGTGCACGGCGGCTTCCATGCCTCCGACCGTCGCCGTAAGGAGGGGGCCCGGGCCATAAGGCGGCGGCCTATCTCCTAGACCAGACCGCGGTCGCGGGCGGCGGCGACGGCCTCGCCGCGCGAGGCGACGCCGAGCTTGGCGAGGATGTTCGAGACGTGGACGCTGGCGGTCTTGGGCGAGATGACCAGCTCCTCGGCGATCTCGCGGTTGGAGCGGCCCCGCGCCAGCAGCCGCATCACCTCCGACTCGCGGGCGGTGAGCGGCCCGCCCGACGGCCCGGCCAGGCCCGCGCGGCGCGCCCGCTCGGAGATGCGGCGGGCCAGCGGCGCGGCGCCGAGCCGGGCGGCGATCCCGGCGGCACGGTCGAACCGGGCGGCGGCCGCCGCCCGGTCCCCGTCCGCGAGGTCGGCGCAGGCCGCGTCGAACAGCGCCCGCGCGAGCGGATGCGGCTGGTCCAGCTCCTCCCACGTCCCGATCACGGTGTCCCAGGCGGCCGGGCCGCCGGTCAGCGCGGTGACCGACGCCCGGTGCGCGGCCGCCACGGGCGTCGCGGCGGGCAGCCGCGCGGCCAGCTCGCCGATCTCGGGGAGCTGCGCGCCGCCGGCGCGGGCGGCGGCCTCCAGCAGCGGCCAGAGGTGGCAGGGCTGGACGGTGAGCCGCGGATGGCGCAGCACCGAGTCCAGGGCGGCGCGAGCGGCCGGCCGGTCGTCCTCCGCCAGCCGCCACTCGATGATCATCTGGGCGAGCGGCAGCGCGGTCTGCGGCAGCCCGCCGCCGAGCGGGACGGCGAGGGTCTCCGGGTCGGGTTCCGGGCCGGTGCCGCGCGCCGCCAGCAGCGCGATCCGCCAGATCATCAGCTGGACGCGCAGGGCGGGCCCGTGGTGGCGGTCGAGCCGCCGCTGCAGCGTCTCCGCAGCCTCCTCCCAGCGGCCGAGCCGGTAGAGCGCCTCGACCTCGTTGACCGCGAGCGCCACGCCCGCGCTGTGCACGAGCCCGGCGCCCTCCGCGACGGCGAGCCCCTCGGCGGTGTGCCGCAGCGCCTCGGCGGCCCGGCCCCGGCTCAGGGCGCAGTGCGCCAGCAGGTTGAGCACCCGCGTGAGCTCCCACGGCCCGAGGTCGTCGTGCCGGAGCCGGCGCAGCGCCATCAGATCACCGTCGCCGTCGCGCGCCGCCGCGGCCGCCGCCGTCAGGCGCAGCCCGTCCGCAGGGCCGGCGCCCACGGTGCGGGCCAGTTCGAGCCCCTCCCGGCCGAAGCGCTCCCCCTCGCCGGTCTCCCCGTAGACCAGCAGCCGGGCGCTCAGCCGCGCGAGCACGTGGACGCGCGCCGGGGTGGGGCGTGCGGCGAGCCGCTCGGCCTCGCGCAGGTCGTCCAGCTCGTCATCCCCGCCCTGGTATCCGGCCATCATCGCGCGGAGCGCCAGCAGCCGCGCCGCCCGGTCCGGGTCGCGGTCGCGGTCCGTCTCGGCCAGGGCCCGCTGGACGAAGGGGAGCCCGCGGCGGGGATCGCCGCAGACCCCGGCGGCGTCCCCGGCGGCCTCCAGCACCTCGGACCGGGAGAGGCCGGTCAGGGACTCGGCGGACGGTACCCGGTCCCACAGCTCCAGGACGCGCTCCAGCAGCGCGAGCTGCTCGGCGTAGGCGGTGGCCGCCCGCCGCTCCTCGGCCGCCCACCACGCGGCGGCCAGGGCCTGCGTGTGGTCACCGCAGCCCTGCCAGTGGACGGCGAGTGCGCTCGCCGGGGCGTCGCAGAGCTCCGGACGGCGCTCGACGGCCTCGGCGTACCGGCGGTGGAGCGCCGCGCGCTCGCCGGGCAGCAGGTCCTCGTGGACGGCGTCGCGGATGAGCGCGTGCCGGAACGCGTACCCGTCGCCGTCCGCGACGAGCAGGCCGTGGTCGACGGCGGGGCGCAGCGCCGCGCTCAGCCCGGACTCGGGCAGGCCGGTCACCGCCGCCAGCAGCGCGTGCCCGACGTGCTCCCCGCCGGCGCTCGCCGCCCGCAGCGCCGCGCGGGACTCCGCCGGCAGCCGGCGGACGCGGCCGAGCAGCAGGTCGCGCAGCGAGCCGGGGACCGTCTCGCCCCGGCTGCCGACGAGCGCCTCCACGAACAGCGGGTTGCCGCCGCCGCGCGCGTGGGCGTCGCGCACCAGCGCGGGGTCGGCGGCGCCGAGGATGCCGCGCACCTGGTCGGCTACCTCGGACCGGCTGAGCGGCGGAAGGTCGACGCGCGCCACGTGCGGGAGGCGGGCCAGTTCGGCGAACAGCGGCCGGGTGCCCGGCTCCTCGGGACGGAACGTGACGACCGGCAGCACCCGGCCGCGCGGCGGGTTCCGGAGCAGGAAGGACAGCAGATCGCGCGTCGACCCGTCGGCCCAGTGGGCGTCCTCGACGACCAGCACGACCGGTTCCGGCTCGGCGAGCCGCTCCACCAGCGTCAGGACGTGCTCGAACAGCCGCATCTGCCCGGTGCCGTCGTCGGCCGGCGGCGCGGCAGCGGTCAGGCCGGGCATCAGCCGGGCCAGCTCCGGCAGGGCCGTCCCGGGCATCAGCGACGCGACCGCGTCCCGGCCGAGGCGCCGCAGGATCGCGCTGAACGGCGCGTAGGGCAGGCTGGCCGCGCCGAGGTCCAGGCACCCGCCGGTCAGCGTGCGCAGTTCCCGTGTGAACTCGGTGACCAGGCGGGTCTTGCCGCCGCCCGCCTCTCCGCCGACGAGGACGGCGGCGGGCGCGCCCGCGCAGGCCCGCGTGTGCGCGCGGCGCAACTCGTCCAGTTCGGCGGCGCGCCCGGCGAACACGGGGCTGACGGTTCCCACCCGCACCAGCATGCCGGGCCCTCCAGCGAAGATCCACCGGAAGGTCTCTTGACGCCACTTGTGTTGTGGTTGCCGGTCAGGTAAGCTTGTGGTCGTCTTATTGTCGCCCGGCAGGGGAGTCCATTGAGGATCTGAGGTCCGACACCGCGCGTATGGCCGTCTCCGGCCCGCGCACGTGACCTCAGAGCGGACCCTCGTCCCGCCGGGCTTTTTCATGCCCGCCGGCGCGTCGCGCGTTCCCGCGGTGTCTCCATGCAGCCCGAAACCATCTCGACACCCATGGAGACCGCCCTTTATGTCTTTCGCCATCGTGTGCTCGGACCTGTCGTTCGCCTGGCCGGACGGCACCGTCGTCCTGGACGGCCTCGACGCCGCGTTCGGCACCGGCCGGACGGGGCTGATCGGCGTCAACGGCTCCGGCAAGTCCACCCTGCTCAAGATCATCGCCGGTGGGCTGCGGCCCGCCTCGGGCACCGTCGCCGTCGAGGGCGAGGTCGGCCACCTGCCGCAGAACCTCGTCCTGGACGGCGCCGCGACCGTCTCGGACCTGCTCGGCATCACCGCGACCCGCACCGCGCTGCACGCCATCGAGCGCGGCGAGGCCACCGAGGAGAACTTCACCGCGGTCGGGGAAGACTGGGACGTCGAGGAGCGCGCCCGCGCCGAACTCGACCGGCTCGGCCTCGACCACCTCGACCTGGACCGGACCGTCCCGACCCTCTCCGGCGGCGAGGCCGTGATGGTCGGCCTCGCGGCGCGGTTCCTCGCCCGTCCGAACGTCCTGCTGCTGGACGAGCCCACCAACAACCTCGATCTGGACGCGCGCCGCCGCCTCTACGACGCGGTCGCGTCCTGGACGGGCGTGCTCGTCGTCGTCAGCCACGACCGGGAGCTGCTCGACCGCGTCGACGAGATCGCCGACCTGCGCGACGGCGCGGTCCGGACGTTCGGCGGCAACCTGACCGAGTACGAGGAGCTGCTCGCCGTCGAGAAGGAGGCGGCCGAACGGACGGTCAGGTCCGCCGAGACGGACCTGCGCCGCCAGAAGCGCGAGCTGGAGGAGGCCCACGTCAAACTCGCCAGGCGCAAGCGCTACGGCGACAAGATGTTCGAGAACAAGCGCGAACCGAAGATCGTCATGGGGGCGCGGAAGCGGGCGGCGCAGGAGTCGGCCGGCAAGCACCGCATCATGCACGAGGAGCGGCTCGCCGACGCCCGCACCCGGCTCACCGAGGCGGAGGAGGCGGTCCGCGCGGACACCGAGATCCGGATCGAGCTGCCCGCCACCCGCGTCCCGGCCGGCCGGACGGTCCTCACGGTGACCGGCCTGGCCGCGCCCGAACCGGAGACCGGCACGCTCACCGAGCTGATCGTCCGGGGTCCGGAGCGGATCGCGCTGACCGGCCCGAACGGCTCGGGCAAGACGACGTTCCTCCGCGCGCTCACCGGCGAGCGCGTGCCCGAGGGAATGGAGGTCAAGATCGGCGTGGACGGCGTCCGCTACCTGCCGCAGCGCCTCGACATCCTGGACGAGGACCTGAGCGTCATCGACAACGTCCGCGCCCAGGCGCCGTCGGCCTCGGTGAACGACATCAGGGCCGGCCTCGCCCGGTTCCTGTTCCGGGGAGCACGCGCCGAGCAGCGCGCGGCGACCCTGTCGGGCGGGGAGCGCTTCCGCGCCGTCCTGGCGTCCCTGCTGCTCGCCGAGCCCGCCCCGCAGCTGCTCATGCTGGACGAGCCGACGAACAACCTCGACATGGCCAGCGCCGCCCAGCTCGCCCAGGCCCTGTCCGCCTACGAGGGCGCGCTGATCGTGGTCAGCCACGACGTCCCGTTCCTGCGCACCCTCGGCCTCACCCGCCGGCTCCGCCAGGACCGCGCCGCCGGCCTCACCGAGGCGGAGTCGATGTAACGGAAAATCGGGTGATCTTGGGATATCTCCGCTGCTACGGTCGTGCTCGTCATCGAGGGGAAGTGAACGAGATGCCGACGAGGCTCAACCAGATCATCGCGGTCGAAAAGGGCGTGAAGAGCAAGTCCGTCCAGGACCTGGCGGCGGCGCAGCAGTCGACGCAGAAGGCCCCGCTGCTGTCCGGCATCTCGCGGACCTACCAGCCGAAGGACGAGGACGGCGAGCAGCTGCCGGCCGAGTCCACCCGCGTCCAGGTCACGGTCGAGGGGGTGCTGCGCGATGTCGCGCGCTCCCTCACCCGGCTGCTCGACGTCACCGCCACCAAGGACTGGGCGAACTGCACGGCCCGCGCCGACGTGACCGTGGACGGCACGACGCTGGTGCGGGACGTGCCGGTCACCTACCTGCTGTTCCTGGAGAAGCAGCTGACCGACCTGCACGCCTTCCTGCGGAAGCTGCCGATGCTGGACGCGGCCGAGACGTGGACCTTCGACCCGTCCACCGACGTGTGGCGCACCGAGCCCGTCCGCACGGTGAAGACCAGGAAGGTGCCGCGCAACCACGTCAAGGCGGAGGCGACCGACAAGCACCCGGCCCAGGTCGAGGTCTACTACGAGGACATCGCCGTCGGCCACTGGACGACGGTGAAGTTCTCCGGCGCCCTGCCCGCCCGGCGGGTCAACGAGCTGCTCGACCGTGTCGAGAAGCTCAAGGACGCCGTGAAGTTCGCTCGGGAGGAGGCCAACGGCGCCGAGGTGACCGACCAGCGTGTCGGCGACGCCGTGTTCGGCTACGTCTTCGGCTGAGCCGGGGAGCCCGCGACAACTCCATAGGATCCCCCCGCCGCCGCGCGGGGGGTGCGCGAGGAGCGCAAGCTGAAGCTGAAGCCGAAGCTGATCAGGGTGAGCGTCCAGTGCGGGTTCGAGTCCCGCCCCCGGCACCCGCGCCGGGGTGGCCCAACGGTAGAGGCAGCCGCCCGCTCAACCTCAGATTCCTGCTCCAAGCTCAGCATTCACCGCCGATCACCGGATCGTGCGGACGCGGACGACACTCCGGAAATGCCGGTTCGAATCCGGCTCGCCCAGCTCGATGGGCGATGGCGTAACGGAAACGCGCCGGAGCCGTTCAGGATGATCCGCGTCCGCCTGGCACCGGTGTGCGAACTGGGCGGTAACCACAGGGGCCCGGGGGATGGCAAAACCCCCGGGCCCCGCTCGCGCGCTCGGTCAGGTGAGGACGCGCTTGGTGAAGGTGCGGGTCGCGGCCCAGGTCAGCAGGACCGTGCCGCCGACGATGGCCAGCAGGAACGCCCACGACGGCATGTGCGGGATGCCGGGGGTGAGCGCGCTCCGCAGCCCCTCGCTGACGTAGACGAGGGGGTTGAACAGGCTCGCGATCTGCAGCCAGCGGATATTGTCCAGCGCCGACCACGGGTAGTACACGCAGCCGAGCATCGTCATCGGCAGCAGCACCATCGCGAACAGGACCTGGACCTTCTGCGGGTTCATGATCGTGCCGAGCAGCAGGCCGCCGGCGGCCGACAGCAGCGACCCCGCGACCATGACGAGGATCAGCACCGGCCAGTTGCCGACGTGCACCTCGGGCGCCTGCCCGTCGGCGTGGATGAGCAGCACCGCGGGGAAGACCAGCAGCCCGCCGATGAGGCCCTGCACCGCCGCCGCGATGATCTTCTGGGCGGCCAGCAGCGGGATCGGGACCGGCGCCAGCGCCCGGTCGGTGATCGACTTCTGCCAGGTCAGCTCCATCATCAGCGGGAAGATCACCGCCATCATCGCCTGCATGATGATGGACGAGCCGACCAGGCCCGGCACGAGGATGGTGGAGAACGACGGCCCGCCCGGCCCGCCCGCCATGGCGCCGCCGCCGAGCTTCGGCAGGACGTAGGCGAACACGAACACGAACATCACCGGCTGCACCAGCACCCGGACGAACGTCGACAGGAAGTTCTTGCGCATGACCCGCGCCTCGCGCGCCATCATCGCGGCGAACGTGCGCGGGATCGTCGCCCGCGCCGGCGGCGGCGGCGCGAGGACGGCGGGAGCGGCTGAGGCGGTCATTCGCGGTATTCCCTTCCGGTGAGGGCGAGGAAGACGGTCTCCAGGCTGGGACGGAGCTGGGTGGCGTCGGTGACGCCGACGCCGGCGGCGGAGCCGATCGTGACGAGCTCGCCGAGGATGCCCTCGGGGTCGGCGGCGAAGACGCGGACCTGGCCGTCGGCCACCTCGACCCTGCTGATGCCGTCCCGGTCGGAGAGCTTCTTGATCTCCTGCGGGGCGGCGGCGTCGTAGCTGACGGTGATGACGGTGTCGGCGCCCGCGCTGGACTTCAGCTGGTCGACGGTGCCGCTCGCGAGGATCCTGCCGCGGTCGACGACGGCGACCCGGTCGCAGAGGGCCTCGGCCTCCTCCATGTAGTGGGTGGTGAGCAGGATCGTCTGCCCCGCCGCCTGGAGGCCGCGCAGCACCTCCCACAGGTTGGTGCGGGTCTGCGGGTCGAGGCCGGCGGTCGGCTCGTCCAGGAACAGCACCTCGGGGCCGTGCATGAGCGCGCGGCAGATCATGACGCGCTTGGCCTGCCCGCCGGAGATCTCGAACGGGTTGCCGCCGCGCGCCTCGGTCAGCCCGAACAGCTCCAGCAGCTCGGCGGCCCGCTTGCGGGCGTCCCGGGCGCTCAGCCCGAAGTACCGGCCGCGGAACTCCAGGTTCTCCACGACGGTGAGGTCGCTGTCGAGGGTGTTGTTCTGCGAGACCACGCCGATGCGCCGCTTGATCTCGACGGCGTCCTGCACCACGTCCAGGCCGGTCACCTGCGCGCTGCCGCCCGTCGGGACGACCAGCGTGGTGAGCATGCCGATGGTGGTGGACTTGCCCGCGCCGTTCGGGCCGAGCAGCCCGAAGAACTCGCCGCGCGGGACCTCCAGGTCGATGCCCTGGACGGCGGGGACCGCGGGGCGCGGCCCGGAGGCGGGGTAGGTCTTCTCGAGGCCGACCGTGCGTACGGCGGCCTCCGGGGGTTCGGTCATGCGCCGTCTCCCTCTGCTTCCTGGTGGTTGTCGTCGTGGTCGTCGTGGGGGTAGTTCTCGAATCGTTCGATCAGCCTGAGCAGGAACCGGCGGACGGCCTCCACGTCCTCCTCGCCGACGACGTCGTAGAGGCGGCCGAGGTCCCGCCCGATGGGCTCGGACTTCTCGGCGAGCAGCTGCCGCCCGGAGTCGGTGACGCGCAGCATGACCCCGCGCCGGTCGCGGTGGGAGGGCTCCCGCCGGACGTGCCCGTTGCGCTCCAGCGTGTCGACCACCGAGGTGACCGTCGCGGGGGTCACGTGCAGCCGCTTGGCGACCTCGCCGGGGCGCAGGCCGTCCTCGACGATGAGCAGGCGCAGCAGGAAGTACCCGGCGGGGCTGATGCCGTGCCGCTCGACGATCCGCCAGACGACGGGGCCCGACAGCCGCGAGGCCGCGGCGAAGAGCCTGCCGATCGGCCACTCCTCCCTGGGGCCGTACAGCTTGAGGTCGTCGATACCGAAGTTCCCCATGGCAGGTGATGTTAGGGGCCTGAATTTTAGATGGCAAACCTTTAACCCCCTAAATACTCTCCGTTCGACCTATGGCGTCAACATAGGTTGACGTGTGTCACGTGTCAACCTGCATTGACGCGCGGAGGCGCGGGAGGTGTGGCGCTCATCTCAGCGAGTGGGAAAACAGGGCCCCGGCGTTGAATAGGCATCCAAGGTCCTGCATACTCTTGCTTGTTGTCTTCGAGAGGGCATGGGGAGATGGGAATCCGGACGGCGGTCGCCGGCGCCAGCGGGTACGCGGGCGGCGAGCTGCTGCGCATCCTGGCGGGACATCCAGAGTTCGAGATCGGCGCGCTGACGGCCGGCACCAACGCCGGCACCGAACTGGGTGCGCACCAGCCCCACCTGCGATCGCTGGCCGGGCGCGTCCTGGCCGAGACCACCCCCGAGACCCTGGCCGGCCACGACGTGGTGTTCCTGGCGCTGCCGCACGGCCAGTCCGGCCCGCTCGCCGCGCGGCTGGGCGAGGACGTCCTGGTCATCGACTGCGGCGCCGACCACCGGCTCGCCGACCCGGCCGCCTGGGAGGCGTTCTACGGGACGCCCCACGCGGGCACCTGGCCCTACGGGCTGCCCGAGCTGCCCGGCCACCGGGACGCGCTGCGCGGCGCCAGGCGGATCGCCGTGCCGGGCTGCTACCCGACCGCGGTGTCGCTCGCGCTGGCCCCGGCGTTCGCCGCCGGGCTCGCCGAGCCCGACGCCGTCGTGGTCGCCGCGTCCGGCACCTCCGGCGCGGGACGGGCCCTCAAGCCGCACCTGCTCGGCAGCGAGGTCATGGGCTCGGTGTCCGCCTACGGCGTCGGCGGGACGCATAGGCATACGCCCGAGATGATCCAGAACCTGAGCGCGGCGGCGGGGGAGCCGGTCACGGTGTCCTTCACCCCGACGCTCGCGCCGATGAGCCGCGGCATCCTCGCCACCTGCACGGCCAAGGCCCGGCCCGGCGTGACCGCCGCGGCGGTGCGCGCCGCCTACGAGGCGGCCTACGCCGGCGAGCCGTTCGCCGGCCTGCTGCCCGAGGGGCGGTGGCCCGCCACGTCGATGACGCTCGGCGCGAACACCGTCCTGCTGCAGACGGCCCTGGACGAGGCGGCCGGCCGCATCGTCGTGGTCGCCGCCGTCGACAACCTCGCCAAGGGCACCGCGGGCGGCGCGGTGCAGAGCGCCAACATCGCCCTCGGCCTGCCCGAAGAACTCGGGCTCACCACGATCGGAGTCTCCCCGTGAGCGTCACCGCCCCCAGGGGTTTCCGCGCCGCCGGCGTCGTCGCCGGGCTGAAGGACAGCGGCAACCGCGACCTGGCCCTCGTCGTCAACGACGGGCCCTCCCGCGCGGCGGCCGGCGTCTTCACCCGCAACCGCGTGAAGGCCGCGCCCGTCCTGTGGTCGGAGCAGGTCCTCAAGGGCGGCCGGGTCCGGGCGGTCGTGCTGAACGCGGGCGGCGCCAACGCCTGCACCGGCGCGCCCGGCTTCCAGGACACCCACGCCACCGCCGAGAAGGCCGCCGAGCTGCTGGCGGACTCCGCCGGCGAGATCGCGGTCTGCTCCACCGGGCTGATCGGCGAGCGGCTCCCGATGGACCTGCTGCTGCCCGGCGTCGACAAGGCCGCCGCCGAGCTGTCGCGCGGCGACGGCGGGCTCGCCGCCGCCGACGCGATCCGCACCACCGACACCGTCGCCAAGATCTCCTTCCGGCAGGGCGCCGGCGGCTACATGATCGGCGCGATGGCCAAGGGCGCCGGCATGCTCGCCCCGTCCCTCGCCACCATGCTCTGCGTCGTCACGACCGACGCCGACCTGCCCGCCGAGGCGCTCGACCGGGCGCTGCGCGCGGCGACGGGCGCCACCCTCGACCGGCTCGACTCCGACGGCTGCATGTCGACCAACGACACCGTCCTGCTGCTGGCGTCCGGCGCGGCCGGGACCGTCCCGGACGAGGAGGAGTTCACCGCGCTGCTCACCGAGGTGTGCGCGGACCTCACCCGGCAGCTGCTCGTGGACGCCGAGGGCGCCTCCAAGGCCATCGCGATCGAGGTCGTCGGCGCCGCGTCCGAGGACGACGCGGTCACCGTCGGGCGCTCCATCGCCCGCAACAACCTGCTCAAGTGCGCGATCCACGGCGAGGACCCGAACTGGGGCCGGGTGCTGTCGGCGGTCGGCACCACCGACGCGGCGTTCGAACCGGACCACCTCAACGTCGCGATCAACGGCGTGTGGGTGTGCCGCAACGGCGCGTCCGGCGACGACCGGGACAAGGTCGACCTGCGCCCCCGCGACGTGACGATCACCGTCGACCTGGCCGCCGGCCCGCACAGCGCCACCGTCTGGACGACCGACCTCACGGCCGACTACGTCCACGAGAACTCGGCGTACTCGACATGAGCGCGATCACCACCGGCGCGCAGATCCGCGGCACCCGGGCGGGCGTGCTGCCGAAGGCCGAGACCCTCATCAAGGCGCTGCCGTGGCTGGAGCGCTTCCACGGCACGACCGTCGTGATCAAGTACGGCGGGCACGCGATGACAGAAGAAACACTGCGCTGCTCGTTCGCCGAGGACATCGTGTTCCTGCGCTACGCCGGGCTGAAGCCGGTGATCGTGCACGGCGGCGGCCCGCAGATCAACGCGGCGCTCGCCCGCAACGGCATCGACTCGACGTTCACCGCCGGGCTGCGGGTCACCACGCCGGAGGCCATGGAGGTCGTCCGGATGGTGCTGACCGGGCAGGTGCAGCGGGACGTCGTCGGGCTGATCAACCGGCACGGGCCGTTCGCGCTCGGCATGTCCGGCGAGGACGCGAACCTGTTCACCGCCGAGCGCAAGCACGCGGTCGTGGACGGCGCGAAGGTCGACATCGGCCAGGTCGGCGAGATCGTCGAGGTGCAGGTCGGGGCCGTCCGGGCGCTGCTGGACGACGGCCGCGTCCCGGTCGTGTCCAGCATCGCGCGCGGCGACGACGGCGAGGTGTACAACGTCAACGCCGACACGGCCGCCGCGGCGCTGGCCGTCGCGCTGGACGCGGCGAAGCTGGTCGTCCTCACCGACGTCGACGGCCTCTACGCGAACTGGCCCGACAGCGACGACGTGATCGACAGCCTCACCACCGACGAGCTGGCCGCGCTGCTGCCCGGCCTGTCCGCCGGGATGGTGCCGAAGATGGAGGCGTGCCTGGCCGCCGTCCGCGGCGGCGTCCCGCAGGCCCACGTGCTGGACGGGCGCGTCACGCACTCGCTGCTGCTGGAGATCTTCACCGACGAAGGGATCGGAACGATGGTGCTGCCCAGCCTCCCGGGCGCCCCCGCCGAGGCGACCGCCGAGGTGACCGCATGAGCGGCCTGCGGAGCCGGTTCGAGGCGGCGTTCATGCCGAACTACGGCGTGCCGCCGGTGGCGCTGGCGCGCGGCGAGGGCTGCCGGGTCTGGGACACCGACGGCCGCGAGTACCTCGACCTGATCGCCGGGATCGCGGTCAGCTCCCTCGGGCACGGGCACCCGGCCCTGGTCGAGGCGGTGTCGGCGCAGGCCGCGACGCTGGCGCACACGTCCAACCTGTTCCTGAACGAGCCCGAGGTGCTGCTCGCCGAGCGGCTGCGGGAGCTGCTCGGCGGCGACGGGAGGGTCTTCCTCGCCAACAGCGGCACCGAGGCGAACGAGTGCGCGCTGAAGCTCGCCATCAAGTACGGCAAGCGGAACGGGCGGTCCTACTTCGTCGCCGCGGAGAACGGGTTCCACGGCCGGAGCCTCGGCGCGCTGTCGCTGACCGGCAAGGCGTCGATCCGGGAGCCGTTCGGGCCGTTCGCCATCGACGTCCGGTTCGTCCCCTACGGTGACGCCGGTGCGCTGAAGGCCGCCGTCGACGAGGACTGCGCGGCCGTGTTCCTGGAGCCCACGCTGGGCGAGGCGGGGGTCGTCCCGCCGCCGGACGGGTACTTCACGGCCGCCCGGGAGATCTGCGACGCGGCGGGCGCGCTGTTCGTCGCCGACGAGATCCAGTCCGCGATCGGCCGCACCGGGACCTGGTTCGCGTTCGAGCACGAGAACGCCAGGCCCGACGTCATCACCCTCGCCAAGGGCCTCGGCGGCGGGCTGCCGATCGGCGCCTGCGTCGCGTTCGGCCCGCACGGCGACCTGTTCGCCAAGGGCGACCACGGCAGCACGTTCGGCGGGAACCCGGTCGCGGCCGCCGGTGCCCTCGCCGTCCTCGGCACCATCGAGAAGGACGGCCTGCTCGCCAACGCCGTCTCGGTGGGGGAGGCCCTGGCCGCCGGGCTCGCCGCCATCGACCACCCGCTGCTCGCGGGCGTCCGGGGCCGGGGGCTGTGGCGGGCCGCCGTCCTCACCGGGCCGCACGCGCCCGCGGTGGAGGCCGCCGCCCGCGACGCCGGCTTCCTCATCAACGCCCTCCAGCCGGACGCGCTGCGGATCGCGCCGCCGCTCGTCCTCACCGCCGAGCAGGCGCGGTCGTTCACCGACGCCTTCCCCTCGATCCTCGACGCCGCCTCCCCGGGCCAGGAGGGATGACCATGACCAGGCACTTCCTCCGGGACGACGACCTCGCCCCCGCCGAGCAGGCCGAGGTCCTCGGCCTCGCCGCCGCGGTGAAGAAGGACCGGTTCGGGTACCGGCCCCTCGAAGGCCCGCGGTCGGTCGCCGTCCTGTTCGACAAGCCGTCCACCCGGACCCGGCTGTCGTTCGCCGTCGGCATCGCCGAGCTGGGCGGCAACCCCCTCGTCATGGACGCGGGAACGAGCCAACTCGGCCGCGGCGAGACGATCGCCGACACGGCGCGGGTCCTGGAGCGGCAGGTCGGCGCCATCGTGTGGCGGACGGGCGGGCAGGAGCGCATCGACGAGATGGCCGCCGGCACCACCGTCCCGGTCGTCAACGCCCTCACCGACGAGTTCCACCCCTGCCAGATCCTCGCCGACCTGCAGACCGTCCGGGAGGCGAAGGGCGACCTCGCCGGCGCCGTCCTCGCCTACTTCGGCGACGGCGCCAACAACATGGCGCACTCCTACCTGCTCGGCTGCGCCACCGCCGGGATGCACGTCCGCGTCGGCGCCCCCGCGTCGCTGCCGCCCGACCCGGCGATCGTGGCCCGCGCCACCGAGATCGCCGCCGCGACCGGCGGGTCCGTGACCGTCACCGACGACGCCGCGAAGGCCGCCGCCGGAGCCGACGTCCTCGCCACCGACACGTGGGTGTCGATGGGCCAGGACGGCAAAGACACCTCCCGCTACGAGCCGTACTCGGTCGACGAGGAGCTGCTCGCCCTCGCCGACCCCGCCGCGATCGTCCTGCACTGCCTGCCCGCCTACCGCGGCAAGGAGATCGCCGCCTCCGTCCTGGACGGACCGCGGAGCCGCGTCTGGGACGAGGCGGAGAACCGGCTGCACGCCCAGAAGGCGCTGCTCGTCTGGCTTCTGGAGCGGTCCCGGTGACGACCCCCATGACCAAGGCCGCCCGGCACGCCCGGGTGATCGAGCTGCTGACCCGGCACCCCGTCCACTCGCAGGGGGAGCTCGCGAAGCTCCTCGGCGACGAGGGCGTCGACGTCACCCAGGCCACGCTGTCGCGCGACCTGGTCGAGATCGGCGCGGTGAAGCTGCGCGCCGACGACGGCAGCCTGATCTACGCCGTCCCCGGAGAGGGCGGCGAGCGGATCCGGCGGGCCCGCACCGGGGCCGCCGAGACCTTCACCGGACGGCTCTCCCGGCTCGCCGCGGAGCTGCTCGTCTCGGCCGAGGCGTCGGCCAACCTGGTCATGGTGCGGACCCCGCCCGGGGCCGCGCAGTACCTGGCCTCGGCGATCGACCACGCCGAGTGGCCGGCGATCCTCGGGACCGTCGCGGGCGACGACTCGATCCTCGTCATCTCCCGCGACCCAAGCGGCGGGGAGGACGTCGCGGAAGCGCTCCTCAGGCTGACCAGCGGGCGCGAACGACGAAGCTAGGGCCGCCCGGCGGCCCCCATCCCAGCCTTCCGAAATCCGAACACTTTCGCACAGGAGACAAAGACCATGAGCGAGCGCGTCGTACTCGCGTACTCCGGAGGCCTGGACACCTCCGTCGCCATCCCGTTCCTCGCCGAGCAGACCGGCGGCGAGGTCATCGCCGTGGCGGTGGACGTCGGCCAGGGCGGGGAGGACCTCGACACCATCCGCAAGCGGGCCCTGGCCTGCGGCGCCGCCGAGGCCGTCGTCGTGGACGCCAAGGAGGAGTTCGCCGCGGACTTCTGCGTCCCGGCCATGCAGGCCAACGCCCTCTACATGGACCGCTACCCGCTGGTGTCGGCGCTGTCGCGGCCACTGATCGTCAAGCACCTGGTGTCGGCCGCCAAGCAGTTCGGCGGCACCACCGTCTCGCACGGCTGCACCGGCAAGGGCAACGACCAGGTCCGCTTCGAGGCCGGCCTGTCCGCCCTCGACCCCGACCTGAAGGTCATCGCGCCCGCCCGCGACTTCGCCTGGACGCGGGACAAGGCCATCGCGTTCGCCGAGGACAAGGGCCTGCCGATCGACGTGTCGGCCAAGTCGCCGTACTCCATCGACCAGAACCTGTGGGGCCGGGCCGTCGAGACCGGGTTCCTGGAGGACATCTGGAACGGGCCCATCGAGGACGTCTACGACTACACCGCCGACCCCGCCGAGCCGCGCGGGGCCGACGAGGTCGTCATCACGTTCGCGTCCGGCGTGCCGGTCGCGCTGGACGGCCGCCCGCTCACCCCGTACCAGGTCATCGCCGAGCTGAACCGGCGCGCCGGCGCGCAGGGCGTCGGCCGCATCGACATGGTCGAGGACCGGCTCGTCGGCATCAAGAGCCGCGAGGTCTACGAGGCCCCGGCCGCGATCGCGCTGATGGCCGCGCACATGGAGCTGGAGAACGTCACCGTCGAGCGCGACCTCGCCCGCTTCAAGCGGTCCGTCGACCAGCGGTGGGGCGAACTCGTCTACGACGGCCTCTGGTTCTCGCCGCTGAAGGAGTCGCTGGACGCGTTCATCGCCGACGCGCAGAAGCAGGTGTCCGGCGAGGTCCGGATGACGCTGCACGGCGGCCGCGCCGTCGTCACCGGCCGGCGCAGCGACGCGTCCCTCTACAGCTACGACCTCGCCACCTACGACACCGGCGACGCCTTCGACCAGAGCCTCGCCAAGGGCTTCGTCGAGCTGTGGAGCCTGCCCAGCAAGATGGCGGCCAAGCGCGACCGCGACCTGGACGCCTGACCCCGCGGGGAACGGCGGCCGAGCGAAGCTCGTCGTTTGTCTGGCGGCGGGTGGGGGCTGGAGGACGGGGTTTCGCCGTACCCTTGGCGGACGCGCCGGCACGCGCGGGGACGCCCTCCGCGGGCGTCCCCGCGTGCCGCGCCGGCGCGGAGACGACAAACGATCAGCGGTGGGAAGAAGAGGAAATTTCGTGACCAAGGCACCGACGCGGCTGTGGGGCGGCCGGTTCGAAGGCGGCCCGTCGGACGCGCTCGCGCGGCTCTCGGTGAGCGTCCAGTTCGACTGGCGGCTCGCCCCCTACGACCTGATGGGCTCGCGCGCGCACGCCCGCGTCCTCAACCGGGCGGGGCTGCTCACCGACGACGAGCTCGAGCGCATGATCGGTGCCCTGGACGACCTCGAAGAGGCGTGCAAGTCCGGCGAGTTCCGGCCCACCGTCGCCGACGAGGACGTCCACACCGCGCTGGAGCGCGGCCTGCTGGAGCGGCTCGGCGCCCTCGGCGGCAAGCTGCGCGCCGGCCGCAGCCGCAACGACCAGGTCGCCACCGACCTGCGCCTCTACCTGCGCGACCACGCCCGGCAGATCACCTCCCGGCTGGTCGAGCTGGAGACCGCGCTGATCGCGCAGGCCGAGCACAACCTCGGCGTCGCCGCGCCCGGCATGACGCACCTGCAGCACGCGCAGCCCGTGCTGTTCTCCCACCAGCTCCTCGCGCACGTCCAGCCGCTCACCCGCGACGTCGACCGGCTCCGCGACTGGGACAAGCGCGCCGCGGTGTCCCCGCTCGGCTCCGGCGCGCTCGCCGGCTCGTCGCTGCCGCTGGACCCGCAGGCGACCGCCGCCGAGCTCGGCTTCGACGCCGCCGCGCCCAACTCCATGGACGCCGTCGCCGACCGCGACTTCGTCGCCGAGTTCCTGTTCGCCGCCGCGCTGATCGGCGTGCACCTGTCGCGCCTCGGCGAGGAGGTCTGCCTCTGGGCGTCGCAGGAGTTCCGCTGGATCGAGATGGACGACACCTACGCCACCGGGTCGTCGATCATGCCGCAGAAGAAGAACCCCGACGTCGCCGAGCTGGCGCGCGGCAAGGCGGGCCGCCTCATCGGCCACCTCGTCGGCCTGCTCACCACCCTCAAGGGCCTGCCGCTCACCTACAACCGCGACCTGCAGGAGGACAAGGAGGGCGCGTTCGACGCCGTCGAGACGCTGCTGCTCGTCCTGCCCGCCATGTCCGGCCTCATCGCGACGATGCGGGTCAACACCGAGCGCCTGGAGGCCCTCGCCCCGGACGGCTTCGCCCTGGCCACCGACCTCGCCGAGCTGCTCGTCCGGCGCGGCACGGCGTTCCGCGACGCGCACGAGGTCGTCGGCCACCTCGTCGTCTGGTGCCAGGTCAACGACAAGGACTTCGACGACCTCACCGACGAGGAGCTCGCCAAGGTGTCGCCGCACCTGACGCCGGACGTCCGCGAGGTGCTGAACGTCCAGGGCGCCCTGGCGTCGCGGAAGGCGTACGGGGGGACGGCGCCGGACCGCGTCCGCGAGCAGCTCGACGCGCTGCGCGCCCTGGTCAACGAGCACGCCGCCTGGGCGTCCGGCTCCGACTCCTGACCTCCGCGCGGGCCCGGTCCCGGGGGCGGGCATAGGCTGGCACGACCGACTCTTTCGACGATGGTGAGGCGATGGACGGAGCGTTGCTGCCGCGGGACTTCTTCGACGGTCCGGTGGAGGAGGTGGCGCCCTCGCTTCTCGGGCGCGTGATCGCGCACCGCACACCGGAGGGCGAGGTCGCCGCGCGGCTGACGGAGGTGGAGGCGTACGCGGGGCCCCTGGACCCCGCCTCCCACGCCTACCGGGGGCGGACCCGGCGCAACGAGGTCATGTTCGGGCCGCCCGGCCACGTCTACGTGTACTTCACCTACGGCATGCACTTCTGCATGAACCTGGTGTGCGCGCCGGAGGGCACGTCCATGGCGGTGCTGCTCCGCGCGGGCGAGATCATCACGGGTGAGGATCTCGCCCGCGCGCGGCGGCCGCGCTCGTCCGTCCGAGACCTGGCCCGCGGCCCGGCCCGGCTCTGCCAGGCCCTCGGCATCGCCCGCGAGCAGAACGGCCTGGACGTGTGCACCCCCGGCGGGGAGATGACCGTCCTCGAAGGCAAACCGGTCGACCCCGCACTGATCCGCAACGGACCGCGGACCGGCGTGAGCGGCGCCAAGGAGGTCCCGTGGCGGTTCTGGATCGACGGCGACCCGAGCGTCTCCCCGTACCGCCCGCACGTCCCCAAGCAGCGCAAGAAGCTTCCCGCCGGTGACTGACGCGCCCCGCCACCGCGAAACCGGCCGTTGAATATCGTTGGCGCGACATGAGCCCGCTGGTGCAGGCTGGCGGGTGTACGGAAAGCAAGCCGGAGACGAGGGAGACCGTGACCGACATCCTGGACGATCTCGCGTGGCGCGGCCTGATCGCGCAGTCCACCGACCTGGACGAACTGCGGGCCCTGCTCGCCGCGGGACCGGTCACGCTCTATTGCGGCTTCGACCCGACGGCGCCGTCGCTGCACCTCGGCAACCTCATCCAGATCCTCACGCTGCGGCGCTTCCAGAAGGCGGGCCACCGGCCGATCGGCCTCGTCGGCGGCGCCACCGGCCTGATCGGCGACCCGAGCGGCAAGAGCGCCGAACGCGTCCTGAACTCCGAGGAGACCGTCGCCGCCTGGGTCGAGCGGGTCCGCGGCCAGGTGTCGAGGTTCCTCGACTTCCACGCGGGGCCGACCGGCGCCACCATGGTCAGCAACCTCGACTGGACGGGCCCGATGTCCGCCATCGAGTTCCTGCGCGATATCGGCAAGCACTTCCCGGTCAACCGGATGCTCGCCCGCGAGACGGTGAAGGCGCGGCTCGACTCGACGGGCATGAGCTACACCGAGTTCAGCTACGTCCTGCTCCAGTCGATGGACTTCCTGGAGCTGTACCGGCGGCACGGCTGCCGGCTGCAGACGGGCGGCAGCGACCAGTGGGGCAACCTCACCGCGGGCGTCGACCTCATCCGCCGCGTCGAGGGCGGCAGCGCGCACGCGCTGACCACTCCGCTCCTCACCAAGGCGGACGGTTCGAAGTTCGGCAAGACGGCCGGCGGCGAGACGTACTGGCTCGACCCCGAGCTCACCTCGCCCTACGCGTTCTACCAGTTCTGGATCAACGCGGACGACCGCGACGTGGAGCAGTTCCTGAAGTTCTTCAGCTTCCGTTCCCGCGAGGAGATCGAGGAGCTGGTGAAGCTGGGCACCGACCGTCCGGCCGCGCGCGCCCCGCAGCGGGCGCTCGCCGAGGAGATGACCACGCTCGTCCACGGCGCGGACGAGACGGCCCGCGTCGTCGCCGCCTCCCGCGCCCTGTTCGGGCAGGGTTCCCTGGAGGAACTGGACGAGCGGACGCTGAAGGCGGCGCTCGCGGAGGTGCCCCGGGCGGAGGTAGGGCCCGGGGACCTGCCGAGCGTGGTCGACCTCCTGGCGGCCTCCGGGCTCTGCAAGAGCAAGTCCGAGGCGCGCCGTGCCATCACCCAGGGCGGCGCCTACCTCAACAACGCCAAGGTCGAGTCGGAGGACGCCGCGCCGGCGGCCGCCGACCTCCTCCACGGCCGCTTCCTCGTCCTGAGACGGGGTAAGCGGAACGTGGGCGGCGTCGAGGTGACCGCTTCCTGAGCCGTCCCGCCACCGCCCGTCCGGTCCCGTACCGGGCGGGCGGTCGCCATGGTGCGCCCAGCATGGGCGATTGCTTGGGGGTGAAAGTCCCCTGGAGGAAGAGGTGGTGCTAACTCCGAGCCGGAGGCAAGGGCGTCGTTG
>NZ_JBEYTW010000129.1:0-22144 GCF_040643275.1 Spirillospora sp. NPDC047418 | reverse complement strand
CGTCCCAACCCCCCCCCCCCTCGTTCTTCTGGGGGTTTTTTTTTTTATGAGCACGTCGAAAACAACAACACGCCGCAGATCAACGAAGGTTGGGGGGCGGTTAGGTGTTCGTTGCGTCGTAGAAGCGGCCCTCTGGGAGGCGGTGTAGGCGTCCCTCCGCGGCGAGCTGGTCTGTGGTGGGGTGGCGCAGGTCGGCGAGCGGGAGTACCCCGCACAGCAGCGACTCGGGCGTCCGGACGATGAGGAGCGGCCCGATCTGCGCGCCGCCCCGGTCGACGTCGCGCAGCGCGCCCAGCAGGGTGCGGGCCGCCCCGGTGGTCTCCCGGCAGTCCGCGCGCAGTGCGGCGACGAGTTCGATGAAGTCGCGCTCCAGGGCGCGCGGGCTGCGTCCGGACAGGTAGTAGCGGTCCCGGTCGGCCAGTTCGACGCGCAGCCCGTGGTGCTCGGCAAACCGCTCGTAGGGCCCGGTCAGCGGCCCCCGCGCGGCGGCCGGGTCGGTGCTGAGGGACCCGGCGACCAGCTCGGTCGGCTCGGCCCCGAGGGACGCGGCGACGGCCTGGTCGAGCCGCCCGACGAGGTGCGCGCGGAGCGCCGCGACCTCGGCGGCCAGCCGGTCCAGGGCCTCGCGCTGCTCGCCGGCCGCCTCGCGCTGCTGCGTCAGCCGGCCGCCGACGTCCGGCAGCACCCGGTCGTTGATCTGGGTGATCAGCGACCGGATCCGCGCGTCGGCCGCGCCGAGCGCCTCCCGGTCGCGCTCCTGCTCGGCGGCGAGCCGGTCGAGCCGCTCCCGCTGGGAGGCGCGGAAGCCCTCCAGCTCGTCCCGGGTGCCCTTGAGCGCGCGGAGCTGGGTGCGGATGTCGGCGATCTCGGGCGCGCCCGGGGAATGCCGGCGTTCGAACGCCAGGTACAGCTCACGCCCGGCGATCGCCAGGCACAGCAGGACCAGAACCACCGTCATCGCGCCCTCCCGGGGCCGTGTCGCGGAGCAAACTATGCCACCCGGTACGGCTGTGGGACGCTTCCCGTCACTTGTTGAGGTAGGCGAGGACGGCGAGGACGCGGCGGTTGTCGTCGCCCGTCACCGGCAGGTCGAGCTTGGTGAAGATGTTGGCGGTGTGCTTGGTGACGGCCCGCTCGGTCACGACGAGGCGCTCGGCGATCGCCGCGTTGGAGCGTCCCTGCGCCATCAGCTCCAGGACCTCGGTCTCGCGCGGGGTCAGCCGGCCCAGCGGGGTGTCGCGGGTGTTGCTCGCGAGGAGCCGGGAGATGACCTCCGGGTCCATCGCGGTGCCGCCCGCCGCGACCCGGCGGACCGCGTCCACGAACTGGGCCGCGTCGAACACCCGGTCCTTCAGCAGGTAGCCGATGGCCCCGCTGCCGTCCGCGAGCAGCTCGCGGGCGTAGAGCTGCTCGACGTACTGCGACAGGACGAGGACCGGCAGGCCGGGGACCTGCCGGCGCGCCTCCAGTGCCGCCTGCAGCCCCTCGTCGGTGAAGGACGGGGGCAGGCGCACGTCGACCACCGCCACGTCCGGGCGGTGGTCGAGCAGTGCCTTCAGCAGCGAGGGGCCGTTGTCGACGGCCGCCGCGATCTCGAAGTCGTGCGACTCCAGCAGGCTGACCAGCCCCTCCCTCAGGAGGGCGAGGTCTTCGGCGAGGACAACGCGCACGGCAGCTCCAGCGTTACGATCGTCGGGCCGCCCAGGGGCGAGCTGAGGGCGAGGACGCCGTCGAATGTACCGATCCGGCGCTCGATGCCGCGCAGTCCGGTGCCCCCGTCGAGGGTGGCGCCGCCACGACCGTCGTCGGTGACCGTGATGCGCAGCATGCCGTTCTCGTACCCTATGTCGATCCACACGCGGGACGCGCCGGAGTGCTTGGCCGCGTTGGTGAGGATCTCCGACACCGCGAAGTACGCGGCGGACTCGACCGGCGGCTCCGCCCGTCCCGGCAGGTCGACACTGACCTCGACGCTCATCGGGTTGTCGAGCGCGAGTGCCTTCACCGCGTCGCCGATCCCCCGGTCGGCGAGCACCGGCGGGTGGATGCCGCGGACGAGGTCGCGCAGCTCGTGCAGCGCCTTCGCCGACGACGCGCGGGTCTCGGCGAGCAGCAGCCGCGCCTTCTCCGGGTCCCGGTCGAGCAGGTGCTCGATCGCGCCGAGCGTCATGCCCATCGCGACGAGCCGGGCCTGCGCGCCGTCGTGCAGGTCGCGCTCGATGCGGCGCAGCTCGGCGGCGGAGGCGTCCACGGCCTCCGACCGGGTCTCGGTGAGGTGCTGGACGCGCAGCGCGAGCTGGGACTTCTTCGTCGGCCCGAGGATCGTCCGGCCCCACCGGCCGTACACCGCCATCATCTTCGGCCCGATCGCGTACCCGATCGCGATGCAGGCGGTGGCGACGGCCACGGTGGACAGGACGCGGCCGGTGTCGCGGCCGTACCCCTCGGTGACGTGGATGTAGGTGTACCAGTCGCTGCCGCCGTAGTGGCCGATCAGGTCGCCGGCGAACGCCGCCAGCACGTACCCCCAGAGCCCGTAGACGATCAGCACGCTGGGGAGCGCGGCGGTGAACAGCGCGACGAACGGGTCGGTGACGACCCACAGGTAGTCGCGCCAGGTGGCCGGGTCGGAGATCAGCGCGATGAACCGCCGGAAGACGCCCTGGATGCCGGGCTCGACCTCCGGCTCGGGCAGGTACGGGCGCTGGATCTCGACGTCCGTCCACTTGTTGATGCGCTCGCGGTACGCGTCGAGCTGGTTGCGCAGCATCATCGTCGCGGACGGGAACAGCAGCACCCCGACGAAGCTCGTGATCATCGAGATGACCGTGATGAACCACAACCCGACGAACGTCGCCGGGACGGCCAGCAGCCACAGCGCCAGCCCGCGCCAGGGCGCCCTGGCATGCTGCAGCAGCCTGCTCTCTTGCACCATTTCACCGCTCACCGGGACCTCCGTCGTCTACCTGCCAACTGGAGTCCAGTCTTCTGGCACGCCCTCACCAGCACAGTGTGCCCGCAACCCGAGTGGGGGGTGTACTTACGTCCACCCCCGGACGCCGGTTAGAGCCATGTCGGCCCAGGTGCGCGCTTCCTAGCGTCAATGGGTGTCACCCCGCAGACGAACGGACCAGGGGACACCCATGAAACGAAATCTCGCCGCGACGCTCGGCGGCTGGAGCGCACGGCACCGCATGACGGCCATCCTCGGCTGGCTGCTGTTCGTCGTCGCGGCCTCGGTCCTCGGCGGTGCGGCCGGCCAGGTCACGATGGCCGACCACGAGCAGGGCACCGGGCAGTCGGCGCGGGCCGAGCGGATCATCGCCGAGGCCGGCATCGACGACCCCGACCAGGAGACGGTGCTGCTCTCGGGCGCCCCCGCGGGGTCGGCCGCGATGAAGGGGGCCGTCGCGGACGTCCGGGCGAACGTCCAGGCCACCGGCGTGATCACGGACCTGCGCCCGGACGTGGTGTCCAAGGACGGCCGCCACGTGATCGTCCAGTTCACGCTCAAGGAGTCGCCGGGCGACCCGCTGCCCGCCGTCCAGGACGCGGTGGCGAAGGCGAAGGCGGACAACCCGTCCGTCCAGATGGGGGAGTTCGGCGGCGCCACCGCCGACGCGTGGTTCGACAACGCGCTCGGCGAGGACTTCAAGCGCGCCGAGCTGACGGCGGTGCCCCTCGCGCTCGGCATCCTGCTGGTCGCGTTCGGCGCGCTCCTCGCGGCGGTGCTGCCGGTCGTGCTGGCCTTCACCGCGTTCCTCGCGGCGAGCGGCGTCCTCGCGGTGGTCAGCCACGCGCTGCACGTCGACCAGACGACGAACTCGGTGATGCTGCTGATGGGCCTCGCCGTCGGCGTCGACTACTGCCTGTTCTACCTGCAGCGCGAACGGGAGGAGCGGCGCAACGGCCGCGACCGGGAGACCGCGCTGGCGATCGCCGCCGCCACCTCGGGACGCTCCGTGCTCGTCTCCGGCATCACCGTGATGGTCGCGATGTCCGGGATGTTCCTGTCCGGCCTGCTGCTGTTCAAGGGCTTCGCGATCGCGACGATCCTCGTCGTCTGCATCGCGATGCTCGGGTCGGTGACCGTCCTGCCGGCGCTGCTGTCCCTGCTCGGCGACAAGGTCGACTTCGGCCGCGTCCGGCTGCCGCGGCGGCGTCGCGAACGCGGCGCAGGCGTGGTCGGGACGCTGCTGCGCCCCGTGCTGGCCCGTCCGGGCATCGCCGCGCTGCTGTCGGCCGGCCTCCTGCTGGCGCTGGCCGCGCCCGCGCTCGGCATGAAGACCGAGAAGCTCGGCCTCGACCAGCAGATCCCGCCCGGCGAGGAGATCGCGCAGACCTACACCCGGCTGAACGAGGCGTTCCCCGGGAACCCGGCGCCCGCGGTCGTCGTGCTGAAGGCCCGCGACATCAACGCGCCGCAGGTCAAGCGGGCGATCAGTGACCTGAAACGGGACGCGGTCGCGTCCGGTGAGATGAACGAGCCGATCGACGTGACCGTCCACGCCAGTGCGAACGTCGCCGAGATCGAGGTCCCGCTCGCCGGAAGCGGATCGGACGCCACGTCCAAGCACGCCCTGGAGACCCTGCGCGAGCGGATCGTCCCGCAGACCGTCGGCAGGGTCGGCGAGGCGCCGGTCACGGGGCAGCTCGCCTGGTCGGTCGACTACAACGGCCAGCTGAAGAAGGCCATCGCGCCCGTCTTCCTGTTCGTCATGGGCATCACGCTCCTGCTCATGCTGATCTTCTTCCGGTCGCTGCTGATCGCGGTCAGCGCCATCGTGCTGAACCTGCTGTCGGTCGGCGCCGCGTACGGGGTGATGGTGGCGGTGTTCCAGCACGGCTGGGGCGACTCCCTCGTCGGGACGACGGGCGCGGGCGCGCTCGAATCCTGGATCCCGCTGTTCGTCTTCGTCGTCCTCTTCGGGCTCTCGATGGACTACCACGTGTTCGTCGTCTCCCGGATCCGCGAGGCGCACGACCGGGGCCTGGACACCACCCGCGCCGTGAGCGAGGGCATCCGCGCGACCGCCGGCGTCGTCACCAGCGCCGCCGTCATCATGATCGCCACATTCGGGATCTTCGGCACCCTCTCGATGCAGGACTTCAAGCAGCTCGGCGTCGGCCTGGCGGTCGCCGTCCTGATCGACGCGACGATCGTCCGGGTGATCCTGCTGCCGGCCGTGATGTCCCTGCTGGGCCGCGCGAACTGGTACCTCCCGCGCTGGCTGAACTGGCTCCCCCGCATCTCCCACGCCGAGACCCCGGCCCCGAGGGCGGAGGGCGACTGCGAGGTCAGAGGGCGACGAAGGTCAGTCCGCGTTTCTTCATCTTCGGGATGACCGCGCCGAGGGCCTTGATCGTCTGGGAGCGGTCGCCGCCGCCGTCGTGGCAGAGGATGATGTTGTCCTCCTTGCCCTTCAGCATGGCGCGGCGGATGCGGCCCACGCCGGGACGGGCCCAGTCGCGGGGGTCGACGGCCCAGTCGATGGGGAGCATGTCGTGCTCGGCGACCAGTTCCAGGACGGTCTTCGACCACGCGCCGCCGGGGGAGCGGAAGAACTGCGGGACGACGCCGGTGACGTCCGCGATCCGGTCGTGGGCCTCGACGATCTCCTTGCGGACCTTCTTCTTCGACAGGTGCGCGATGGCGATCGGGTGCGTCTCGGTGTGGTTGCAGATCTGGTGGCCGGCGTCGGCGATGCGGCGGGTGAGCTTCGGGTACTCCTTCACCTGCTCGCCGATGATGAAGAACGTCGCGTGGATCTCGTGCTCGGCCAGCAGGTCGAGCATCCGCGGGGTCCAGACGGGGTTCGGACCGTCGTCGATGGTCAGCGCGATCGACTTCGGCGGCGCCGGCGGGGCCAGCTGCGACAGCTCGCGGACGGGGGTGTCGAGCGCGATCAGCTTGCCGGGCGTCCAGGACGCGGCCCGCGCGGTCGGCGTCGGGGCCGGCGTCGGGGTCGGATGGATCACCGGCCGCGCGCGGGGCGTCGCCGAGGGCGCCGCCACGGCGGAGGAGCCGCCCGACGGGCGCGCGGCGTCCGCGCCGAGTGCGGTGATCCCGGCGGCCGCGCCGAGCAGCCAGAGCGCTTTGCGGCGGGATGTCCCACCTGACTCCTCAACCTCCACAAGTCCCACGCTATCGAGGTTTTAACCGGGTAGGAGACTGCTATGGGATCACAATCGCGCCTTTTGGGCGGCGGGTGAGCGCGGCCCCCGAGGTCGGGCCGCTGCTGGCCTTCGTGCTGGCCTCCCTGGCGGCGGTCGCGGCGGTGCTGGCGCGGCTCGGCGGGCTCGGGCTCGGCCGGGACATGCTCGTCGTGTCGGTGCGGGCCGCCGTGCAGCTCACCGCGGTGTCGCTGCTGATCGCGGCGGTGCTGCGCAGCGCGGGGCTGACCGCCGCGTTCATCGCGGGCATGGTCGTGATCGCGGTCGTGACGGCGGGCCGCCGCGTCACCGGGTCGCTGCGCGGGCCCGGCTGGTGGACGGCGCTGCCGATCACCGCCGGCGTCCTGCCCGTCCTGGGGCTGCTGCTGGCGACCTCACTGGTCCCGCCCCGCACGGTGTCGGTGCTGCCGATCGCGGGGATCTTCATCGGCGGCGCCATGTCGGCGACCGGGCTCACCGGGCGCCGCGCGCTGGACGAGCTGACGGCGCGGCGCGGCGAGTACGAGGGCGGGCTCGCCCTCGGCCTGCTCCCCCGGGACGCCGCGCTGGAGGTGTGCCGGTCGGCGGCGGCGCTCGCGCTGTTCCCCGTCCTCGACCAGACCCGCACGGTCGGGCTGGTCACGCTGCCGGGCGCGTTCGTCGGCGTCCTGCTCGGCGGCGCCGACCCGGTCGAGGCGGGCGCGGTCCAGCTGCTCGTCCTCATCGGGCTGCTCGCGATCGAGTCGGTCGCGGTACTGATCACACTGGAACTGGTGGCCCGGGGCCGCATCGACCGGACCGAGTCCTACAGGAGGCTGTGAATGGACGTGAAGGCGCTGGAGGCGCTCGGCGGCGAGGTACTCGACTGGCGGTTCAAGGCGATCCCCGCGTCCGCGCACGGGATGACGGTCGACGCGGCCCGCGCGGCCCGGCTGCCGCTGGACGACTTCGGGACGCCGCTGCTGACCCTGGACGCGGGCGCCCTCGACCACAACATCGCGGCGATGGCGGAATGGACGCGGGCCGCCGGCCTGCTGCTCGCCCCGCACGGCAAGACGACGATGGCCCCGGCGCTGTGGCGGCGCCAGCTCGACGCCGGCGCGTGGGGGATCACGGTCGCGAACCTGCCGCAGCTCCGGGTGGCGCGCGCGTTCGGCGTGCGGCGCGTCATGTACGCGAGCACGCTGCTCGATCCGGCCGGTCTCGCGTGGCTGTCCGGCGAACTGGACCGGCACCTGGATCTCGAGTTCGTCTCCTGGGTCGACTCGGTGCGCTCGGTGGAGCTTATGGACGAGGCGCTGCGCCTGGCCCGCGGCCAGCGTCCGGTGGACGTGTGCGTCGAGCTGGGCGGGCCGAACGGGCGCACGGGCGTCCGGGACGACGGCGACGCGCGGGAGGTCGCCGCCGCCGTCCGCAGGACCCGCAGGCTCCGGCTCGCCGGGATCGGCGGGTACGAGGGCGCCCTCGCGCACGACGCGTCCGAGCGGGGCCGCGCCTCCGTGGACGCCTACCTGCGCCGGCTCGCGAACCTGTACCGGGGGCTGGAGTACGAGGTGGACGAGCCGATGCTGACCGCCGGCGGCAGCGCGTACTTCGACCAGGTCGCGGACGCCCTCGGCGGCCTCGGCGGGAACGTCGTGCTGCGGGCGGGCGCGTACATCGTCCACGACGACGGCTTCTACCGGGACATCTCGCCGTTCGCGCGCGGCACCGGTTCCCCGTTGCGTTCGGCGATGCACGCATGGGGACGGGTTTTGTCCCGTCCGGAACCCGCCCTCGCGCTGCTGGACGTCGGCAAGCGCGACGTCCCGTTCGACGAGGGCCTGCCGGAGCCGCAGCTCATCCGGGGAAAGGGTCCGCTGGACGGCACGCGGATCACCGCGCTCAACGACCAGCACGCCTTCCTCCGCGACTCGCCCGCCGAGGTCGGCGATGTGGTCAGGCTCGGCCTCTCCCACCCGTGCACGGCGCTCGACAAATGGACGATGATCCCGGTCGTGGACGACGCCGGCGCCGACCGTCCCGTCGTCGTCGACTACGTCCGGACGTGGTTCTAGGACCACCGGAAATCCGTTCACTCGGACCAATCGTGTTCGCCGAGGTGTTACGGTTCCTGTGCATTCGGGGGCCGGACGTTCCCGCCGGGACAGGCGGGACGGCCGAGCGATCACGGCCCGGCGCAGCCGGCGTGTGGTGAGCGTCCCTTCCAGGCAGTGCGCCACGGGGGCCGATCTGCACTGGACGACGTCCACGACGCGGCGCTGACCCCGTCGCCGGGTCGATCGCCGAACCGGGACACCGGTCGAGGAACCCCGGGCAACGGAACCGCGCGGCCCCGCGGGATCCACAGGTCAGGCAGCAGGTCAGGGCAGCAGGCCGGCGCGGCGCGCGGCGGTCACCGCCTCCAGGCGGGTATGGCTGTCCAGCTTGCGCATCGCCGAGCGCAGGTAGCTCTTCACCGTCTCCGGCAGCAGGCCGAGGCGTTCGGCGGCCTCCGCGTTCGTGCAGCCGATCGCCACGTACGACAGGACGTCCAGCTCGCGCGGCGACAGCACCGCGAGGCGCGGCGAGGCGCCGCCCGATCCGCCCGGTCGTCCATCCGTTTCGTCCAGCCCGGCCGCGGCGAGCCGCAGCGACGCCCGGCGGAGGCGGTTCCGGGTCGGCAGGTCGCCGACCTCCTCGGCCAGCGCCCGCAGCTCGGCGTGGACGGCCCGCACCTCCTCCCAGCGCGCCGCCGACGTGTCCGGCGGCAGGTGCGCGAGGGCCTCGTCCGCGCGGTCGTGGACGGCGAGGTCCTGTTCGAGGTCGCGGGCCACCTGGACGGCCGCGCCCACGACCCGGTCGGCGAGCCCCAGGGGCTCCCGCAGCGCGCCGTAGAGGACGCCGCGGACCCGCCGCCGGACCACGATCGGGACGGCGACGATCGACAGCAGCCCCTCACGCCCGACCGGTTTGTCGTAGTCGTGGCTGATCGCCGCCGAGCACGGGTAGTTGCTCACCCACGCGGGACGTCCCATCGCCATCGCCTTGCCGCCGAGCCCGTTGCCGTTTCGCACGACCAGGCCGCTCAGCGAGTCGGTCGCGTTGCCGACGAGTTCGGTGATGCGGAGCCGGTCCCGGCCGCTCAGCGCGCCGCCGAACACCACGGGCAGGCCGGTCGTGCGGTGCAGCGTCAGTACCGCGGACCGGACGGCTCCCACATCGTCGCCCATGCTCCGAGCATGCCTTGCACGGGCCCGTCCACGAAAGGCCACGCGCTCAGAAACTCCCCGCGCCCGGACTCCCCGCGCCCAGACTCCCCGAGCCCAGACTCCGCACGCCCCGACTCCGCGCGCTCACGCGTGCTCGGTGGCGGCGGCGTCGTCCAGGCCGAGGATGTCCACCGCCTCGGCGCGCATCTGCACCTTCCGGATCTTCCCGGTGACTGTCATCGGGAACTCGTCCACGACGTGTACGTAGCGCGGGACCTTGTAGCGGGCGAGCCTGCCCTCGCAGAACGCGCGCAGATCCTCGGCGGTCAGGCCGGGCACGCCCTCGCGCAGCCGCACCCACGCCATGAGCTCCTCCCCGTACTTCTCGTCGGGGACGCCGATGACCTGCGCGTCCACGATGTCGGGGTGGGTGTAGAGGAACTCCTCGATCTCGCGCGGGTAGATGTTCTCGCCGCCGCGGATCACCATGTCCTTGATGCGGCCGGTGATGTTGACGTAGCCGTCGCCGTCCATCACGGCGAGGTCGCCGGTGTGCATCCAGCGCGCCGCGTCGATGGCCTCGGCCGTCTTGCCCGGCTCCTCCCAGTAGCCGAGCATCACCGAGTAGCCGCGGGTGCAGAACTCGCCGGGCGTGCCGCGCGGGACGGTCACCCCGGTCTCCGGATCGATGATCTTGATCTCCAGGTGCGGCAGCACGGTCCCGACCGTGGACACGCGCCGGTCGAGCGAGTCGCCCGCCCTGGTCTGCGTCGACACCGGCGACGTCTCCGTCATGCCGTAGCAGATCGCGACCTCGCTCATCCCGAGGCGGTCGATGACCTGCTTCATCACCTCGACCGGGCACGGCGAACCGGCCATGATCCCGGTGCGGAGGGTGGAGAGGTCGAGGCCGTCCAGCGACGGCTCGTTCAGGACGGCGATGAACATCGTCGGCACCCCGTACAGCGACGTGCAGCGCTCCGCCGCGACCGCTTCGAGGGTCGCCTTCGGGTCGAACGCCGGCGCCGGGATCACGACGCACGCGCCATGGCTGGTCGACGCGAGGTTGCCCATCACCATGCCGAAGCAGTGGTAGAAGGGCACGGGCACGCACACGCGGTCTTCCTCGTCGTAACCGCACAGTTCGCCGACGAAGTAGCCGTTGTTCAGGATGTTGTGATGCGAGAGTGTCGCGCCCTTGGGGAACCCCGTCGTCCCGGACGTGTACTGGATGTTGATGGGGTCGTCGGCGGTCAGCGTCAGGGCGATGTCGTTGAGCACCGCCGGATCAGCGGTTCGGCCCGCCTCCAGGAGCCCGTCCCAGTCGGGCGTGCCGATGAGGATGACGTCGCGTAGCGCGGGGCACGTGGGCTTGACCTCGTCCACCATCGCCGCGTAGTCGGACGTCTTGAACACGGACGCCGACACCAGCGTCCGGATGCCCGCCTGGTTGAGGACGAACTCCAGTTCATGCACCCGGTAGGCGGGGTTGATGTTGACCAGGATCGCGCCCAGCTTCGCCGTCGCGTACTGGACGAGCATCCACTCGGCGCAGTTCGGCGACCAGATGCCGACACGGTCGCCCTTCACGACACCGAGGTCGCGCAGGCCGAGCGCGACCGCCTCCACGTCGTCGGCGAACTGCTCGTACGTCCAGCGCCGTCCGGACGTCCTGTCGACGAGCGCGTCCCGCTCGGAGTGGGCGGCGACCGTCCTGTCGAGGTTCGCGCCGATCGTGTCGCCGAGCAGCGGCGTGCCGGCGATGCCCGAGGCGTAGGAGAGGGTCATCGCAGGTCCTCCTCGCGGAACTCGCCGGGCGGGCGGTCGTCGGCACCGGGATGCTTGTCGATCTCGCTGGTCCGCAGCTCGACCCGGCGGATCTTGCCGGAGATCGTCTTCGGCAGCTCGGCGAACTCCAGCAGCCGGATCCGCTTGTACGGCGACAGCTGCGCCCGGCTGTGCGCGAAGATCGCCCGCGCGGTCTCGGCGGTCGGCTGCCAGCCGTTCGCGAGCGTCACGTACGCCTTCGGGACGGCCGCCCTGACCGGGTCCGGCGACGGGACGACGGCGGCCTCCGCGACCGCCTCGTGCTCGATCAGCACGCTCTCCAGCTCGAACGGCGAGATCTTGTAGTCGGACGCCTTGAACACGTCGTCGGCGCGCCCGACATAGGTGATGTACCCGTCCTCGTCGCGGGCGCCGATGTCGCCGGTGTGGTAGTGCCCGCCGGCCATCGCCTCCTCGGTGCGCGCCTCGTCGCCGTGGTAGCCGGTCATCAGCCCGAGCGGGCGGTCCTCCAGGTCGAGGCAGATCTCGCCCTCGGCGCCCGCCTCGCCGGTCACCGGGTCGATCAGCGTGACCTGGTAGCCGGGCAGCGGACGTCCCATCGACCCCGGTTTGACCGGCTGGCCGGGCGTGTTGGCGATCTGGGCGGTCGTCTCGGTCTGCCCGAACCCGTCCCGGATCGTCCGGCCCCAGGCGTCCTTGACCCGCTCGATGACCTCGGGGTTCAGCGGCTCACCGGCCGCGACGACCTCGCGCGGCGGCGTGGCGAGCCGGGCGAGGTCGGCCTGGATCAGCATCCGCCACACGGTCGGCGGCGCGCAGAAGCTGCTCACCCCGCACCGCTCCAGCGTGTCGAGGAGCCGGTCGGGGTCGAACCGCGTGTAGTTGAAGATGAACACGCACGCCTCGGCGTCCCACGGCGCGAAGATGTTGCTCCACGCGTGCTTCGCCCAGCCCGGCGACGAGATGTTCAGGTGGACGTCCCCGGGCCGCAGCCCGATCCAGTACATCGTCGACAGGTGGCCCGCCGGGTAGGACGCGTGCGTGTGCTCGACCAGCTTCGGCTGCGCCGTCGTCCCGGACGTGAAGTAGAGCAGCAGCGTGTCCCGCGACATGGTCAGCCCGTACGGGGTGAAGGACTCCGCCTCCTCGTAGGCGTCCCCGTAGTGGACCCACCCCTCGACGGGCTGGCCGACGGCGACCTTCGAGTAGTCGCCCTCGACCCCGTCGAACTTCCCGGTGTCGGACGAGGTGACCACCACGTGCCGCGCCTTGCCCCGGGTGATCCGGTCCTGCAGATCGGCCGTGCCGAGCAGCGGCGTGCACGGGATCATGACCGCGCCGATCTTCATCGTCGCGAGCACGGTCTCCCACAGCTCGACCTGGTTGCCGAGCATCAGGACGACCCGGTCGCCGCGCCGCACGCCCGCCCGGCGCAGCAGGTTCGCGACCTGGTTCGACCGCCGGGACAGCTGCGCGAACGAGTACTTCGCCTCCGAGCCGTCCTCCTCGACGATCCACAGCGCGGGCGAGTCGTTGCCCTCGGCGATCTTGTCGAACCAGTCCAGCGCCCAGTTGAAACCGGTCAGCACCGGCCAGCGGAACTTCTCGTACGCGGTCGCGTAGTCGTCGCGATGCGCGAGCAGGAAGTCGCGCGCCGCGCGGAACTCGACTGCGGGCATGGGTCTCTCCTCGTCGCCGCACGGACACCCGGTCACCAGGATCGTTGGCCATCCGAGTGACCTGCGCCACCCCCGAACGGGGGTAGTCGTGATCGTCCTACCCGCCCGCGACGAACGTCGACCGCAGCAGCAGCGCCATGTGCGCGCCGATCTGCTCCGGCGTCCAGTCCCGCTCGTACAGCAGCGTCGCGCTCACGCCGTTGGAGACGAGCGCGACCAGCATGTCGGTGGCGGTGTCGACCGTCCAGCCCGGGGCGAGGACGCCCTCCGCGTCCAGCCGCGCGACCAGCGCCCGGTTCGTCTCCTGCCGCCAGCGCAGCGCGTCCGCCCAGTGCCGGGCCGCGTCCGGGTCGCTGCCCGCCTCCCGCTCCACCGCCCGCGACACCGCCAGCACGCGCGCCATGAACGCGGCATGCCGCCGCGCGAACACCTCCAGCGCCGCCACCGCGTCCGGCGCCTCACCGACCGGGGCGAACCGCCCCTCCAGATCCTCGACCTCGTTGACGTAGCCGAACAGCTCGCTGATCAGATCGGCGCGCGAGGCGAAGTGCAGGTAGACGGCCCGCCGCGACACCCCGGCCCGCTCCGCGACGGCCGCCATCGTCGTCGCCGCCATCCCGTGCTCCTCGACGAGCTCCCGCGCCGCCCGCAGCAGCGCCATCCGCGAACGGCGGCTCCGCGCGTTCCGCGGATGCTCGATCGACCTGGCCATACCCCCATGCTCCCAGGGCCGGCGGCGGCCGGCCTCCCCGCGGGGCGGTCATGGGAAACGGCGGACGACCCGGGACCGGCCCGGGTCGTCCGCCGTGGATGCGCGGTCAGCGCTTGAGGGAGCGCAGCAGCGCGCGGGTCTCGGCACGGCGGTCCCAGGCGATCAGGGCGAACACGACCGCGAACGCGGCGGGCATCGCGCTCCACGCGGGCTCGATCACCAGGATCTGGGTGAGGATCGCGCCGGCCATCAGGCCGATGAGCGCGGTCGCGGCCAGCCCGGCCAGGCGCGGGACGACCAGGGCGATCGCGCCGGCGACCTCGACGACGCCGGTGACGTAGCGGAACCACTGCCCCCACCCGATCAGCTCGAACGTCTCGACGGCGTCGGCCTGGCCGACCAGCTTGGGGAGCCCGGACGCGATCAGCAGGAACGCGGCGAGCAGGATCTGCGCCCCCCACAGCACCTTGCGCCGGGTGCCGTGGTCGGCGTCGGTGGTGGTGGACGGGGCGGTGTGAGCGGTCTGAGTAGTCATGGCGGTGGTCCTTCCGGGCAGTGCGTCTCATCGGCCTTCACTGACGCGTCGCCCGGCCCCCCGCCGGATCGACATCCCCCGCGATTTTTCTTCAAGAATTTTTCGAGCCCGCATCAGCCCAGGCGAGAGGGCATGGGAGGTGTCCGTGGACCCGGACGAGGCTCGCCGCTCGCTCGACACGATGCGGCGGCTGCAGGACAGGACGCGCGAGGAGTACCTCCGCCAGAGCTTCTCGGGCCCCGGTGCTCTGCTCGTCGCGCTCGGGCTGTTCATCGTGTGCGCGTCGTTCGATCTGCCGGGACGGTGGGACACCGTCGCCATGGCGCTCGGCGACGCCCTGATCCTCGGCGTGCTCGCGGTCGGATACGCCCGCGCGTCCGTCCGCCGCAAGCCCAGCGGCGCCGAGCTGGTGATCATGCTCGCGGCCTCCGCCTATCTCATCGCGGGTTTCGTGGCCCTGCACGTCGCGGCCCGGCTCGTCGGACTCCCCGCGCCGTACACGATCGCCGCCGCCGCGACGGCCCTCGCCTTCGTCGCGTTCGGACGCCCGATGCGCCGGGTGTACGAGAAGATCGTCCGGTAATGCGGGTGGACGCCCACTTCGATGAGTTCTTGTACGTGCCGGCGCGCTTGTCGGTCGTCGCGTTGTTGGCCCCGGCCGACTGGGTCGACTTCGCCTTCGTCCGCGACACCGTCGGGACGAGCGACTCGGCCCTGTCCAAGCAGCTCTCGGCGCTTGCGGACGCCGGCTACGTCGCCGTCCGAAAGGGACGGGACGCGGGCGTGCGGCGGACCCGCGTCCGACTCACCCCCCAGGGCCGCGAAGCGTTCCGGCGGCACGCCGCCGCGCTGGAGCAGATCGTCGCCGCCGCCCGCGCCCGGCCGCACGGGGCGGAAACCGCTACCGGATTTCGTCGGTAGTGCTCCGTCCTTCAGGGCGGGGGGTGAAGCCGACCCTCCCGCGGAGCGGGACAGGAAAAGCTGGATGGCCCCCAGGGCGAGCCAGCGTCGGACAACGCCGGGCCGGCCGCACCCCTGATCGCCGGGGTGCCGACGGCAACCAACCGTCACGTTGGGCACTCAATTGGGTCCGGAGGGTAATAGTGTGGTCATGTGCAGCTCAGGTACCAGTACCGCATCTATCCCACCGCTGGGCAACGTGCGGCGCTGGCGCGGGCGTTCGGGTGTGCGCGGGTGGTGTTCAACGACGCCCTGGCGGCGCGCCGGGACGCCCGTGAGGCGGGTTCGCCGTATCCGAAGGCCGCCGAGTTGTCGGCGGCGATGACGGCGGCGAAGAACACGCCGGAGCGGGCGTGGTTGGGTGAGGTGTCGGCGGTGGTGCTGCAGCAGTCGCTGCGGGACTTGGAGACCGCCTACCGGGCGTTCTTCGACGGACTGGCCGGGAAACGCCCGCGCATGGGGACGCCGAGGTTCAAGTCCCGCAAGGACCGGCGCCAGGCGATCCGGTTCACCGCCAACGCCCGCTGGTCGATCACACCGGGCGGGAAGCTCGTGCTGCCCAAGATCGGCGACATCGCGGTGAGGTGGTCGCGGCGGCTGCCGTCGGTCCCGTCCACGGTGACGGTGGTCAAGGACGCTGCGGGCAGGTACTTCTGCTCCTTTGTCGTCGAGGCCGGCGACGTGGAAGACCCGCCTGTGGCGACGGCCGAGGTGGGCATCGACCTGGGGCTGGGGCATTTCGCGGTCCTGTCCGATGGCCGCAAGGTCGCCTCCCCGCGGTTCCTGCGCCGCGCGGAGAAGAAGTTGAAGAAGGCGCAGCAGGGCCTGTCCCGTAAGCAGAAGGGGTCGGCCAACCGCGACAAGGCACGCAGCCGGGTCGCCCGTGCCCACGCCGAGGTCGCCGATGCGCGCCGCGAGTTTCATCACCGGCTCTCGACCGAACTGGTCCGTGAACACCAAGCGGTCCATGTCGAGACGCTGTGCGTGAAGGGGCTGGCGCGTACCCGGCTGGCCAGATCCGTGCACGATGCGGGCTGGTCGGCGTTCGTCGGCATGCTGGAGTACAAGGCGGCCCGGTACGGGCGGACGTTCGTGCGGGTCGGCCGCGCGTTCCCGTCCTCGCAGATCTGCTCGGACTGCGGGCACCGCGACGGCCCCAAACCCCTGCACGTCCGCGCATGGGCGTGCGGGCAGTGCGGGACGGCGCATGACCGGGACGTCAACGCTGCCCGCAACATTCTGGACGAGGGACGCCGCATCGCCTCCGGGTGATGGCTTCCGGGTCGCCGCTGGACGGAAACCCCCTGGGCGTCCCGGGGGAGGCGGAGACCTTAAACGCCTGTGGAGGGCAGGTAAGACCCCCGACCCGGTCGGGGGCTCAGCCCGGCGAAGCAGGAAGCCACGGAAGTGACCGCACCGGCAACGGCGCGGCACAGGCCGAATCCCTGGCATTCATGCCGGGAGCGCGTCAAGGAACCCTGAAGCCGCGGAAGGTCACGTGCTTGCGGGTCTTGAAGCCGAGCCGTTCGTAGAGGGCGATCGCCCCGGTGTTCGCCTCCGCCACGTGCAGGAAGGGGCATTCGTCCCGGGACACGATGCGAGCCGCGAGCGTGCGGACGAGGCGGGCGGCGTGACCCCGGCCGCGTGCCTCGGGCGCGGTGCAGACGGTGCTGATCTCCGTCCATCCCGGGGGCCGCAGCCGTTCCCCCGCCACCGCCACCAGGACGCCGTTCTCGCGGACGCCGACATAGGTGCCGAGCTCACGGGTGCGCGCCCAGAAGGGTCCCGGGCGCGTCCGTGCGACGAGGTCGAGCATGTCGGGCACGTCATCCGCGCCCAGTTCCACCACGCCGGTGTCGATCTCGCTGCTGCCGGCCCAGACCATCTGGAGCCCTCCGAGGACGAAGACCGGCTCCCAGTCCCGGGGCGGAACGGCGGGACTGCTGAACATGTCGGCGAGCTCCCCTCGCCCGAGCAGGCGGGCGAGGTCGGCCCACGCCGCCGCGTCCGGGTCGGGAGACACCGTGGAGAACGTCGAGACGCCCGGCAGATACGTGGCGGCCCGCCCGAGCCGACGAGCAAGGTGCGCGTGGTGCCCGCGCAGCGACTCGCCCACGGGATCGTCCAGCGCGACATCGTCGCGATCGGCCATGAGCGGATGCTACTGCCCGGCGCCGTCAGACGACGTCCCACCACGGAGTGCGGGCGTCCCAGCCCGCGACTCCGCTCGGCCAGCAGATGTGGCCGCGGTGCGGGCGATGAGCAGGGCCCTCAGTGACGGATTCGCCGGGCGACAGAGCACTCCATGGCGCCGCACCGTGGCTCACCTGGCGAAAAATCCAGGTGGGTGCCGGTGAAGGCGGCGCGCAGGCGGCGGTCGTGCGTCACGATCACGAGAGCGCCCGTGTACGAGACCAGCGCCTCCTCCAGTTGCTCCACGAGCATCGGCGACAGGTGGTTGGTCGGTTCGTCGAGCAGCAGCAGGTCGGCGGGCTCGCTCACCAGCCGGGCCAGATCGATGCGGCGCCGCTGCCCGTAGGAGAGTTCGCCCACGCGCAGGCTCAGGTCGGACGGCCGGAACAGGCCCAGCGCGAGCAGTGCGTCCGCGTGGTCGTCCAGGCTCCCCGGCCGCCCGTGCGCGTAGGCGTGCAGGACGGTCCGGTGCGGCGCGCGGGCGGCGGTCGGCTCGTCCTGGCGGAAGAAGCCGACCCGGCCGGTCCGGCGCACGCCGCCCGCGTCCGGACGCAGGTCACCGGCGAGCACGCGCATCAGCGTCGTCTTCCCCGCTCCGTTGGGGCCGGTGATCAGCAGCCGTTCGCCGGCGCGGACGGTCAGGGCGTCCAGCCGGAGTCTTCCCGCGACCACGACACCGTCGAGCGCGGCCACCTCTGTTCCGGGGGCGGCTCCGGTCGCGAGGGCGGCGGTGAAGCGCAGCGGCTCGGGCGGTGGCGGCGCCGGATGGCCGGCGAGCCACCGCAGCCGCTGCTGGGACTGCCGGATGCGTCCGGCCGCCCCATGCGTCCGCGAGCGTGCCCGCCACGCCCCCGTGCCCATGCCCGCCTTGGCCGTCTTGCGTGGGATGTCCGCGAGTCGTCCCGCGTTGGCCGTCACCAGCGCGGCATGCCGGTTCCGCTCCGCCTTCCACTCCTCGTGGGCCCGAGTCCGGGCGGCGCGCTCGGCGGCCTTGGCCGCGAGATATCCGCCGTACCCGTCGCCGTAACGGCGCACCTGCCCGTCGCCGACTTCGAGGACGGCGGTGGTCACCCGTTCCAGGAACGTCCGGTCGTGGGTGATCGCGACGACCGTGCCCCGGTGGGCGCGCAGGCGCTGTTCGAGCCAGGCCACGGCCGGGTCGTCCAGGTCGTTCGTCGGTTCGTCGAGCAGCAGGAGCTCCGGGGCGGACGCGAGCGTGGCGGCCAGGGCGAGCCGGGCGCGTTCGCCGCCGGAGAGCGTGCCGAGCGGCCGGCGCCGGTCGAGCCCGGGCAGCCCGAGTCCGTGCAGCGCGATGTCCACGCGGGCGTCGGCCCCGTAGCCGGCCCGCGCCTCGAACTCCGCGAGCAGCGCCGCATAGGCGTCCAGGCCCGCGCGGGTGTCGCCGAGTGACTGCTCGGCCGCTTGGATGCGGGTTTCGAGTTCGCGCAGGTCGGCGAGTGCCAGGTCGATGGCATCGGCCACCGTCGCGTGCGGGGGGAGCGCGAGTGACTGCGGGAGGTAGCCGATGCCGCCGGGCGCGACCACCGCGAGTTCGCCGTTGTCCGGCCGCTGGGCGTGCGCCATGAGCTTGAGCAGCGTCGACTTGCCCGACCCGTTGTCGCCGATCACCCCGACCCGCTCGCCGGGTTTCACGGTGAGCGACACACGATCCAGGACGACGCGGTCGCCGTAACGCTTGGTGACGTCGGTGAATGCCAGTTGGGCGACAGTGCGCAAAGAGCCTTCTTTCTTCTCTGGGGCAAGGACAGGTGTGCGGGTCAGCCCGGGGCCTTGCGGCTGAGGTGCTCCCAGGCGCGGTACTCCGACGCGCGGTACTCGTCCATCTGCTGGACCATGTCGTAGGACGCGCTGCCGACGATCAGCCGCAGCGGCGGGTCCGGCAGGTCGACCAGCTCGGTGATCACCGGGGCCGCCGTGGCCGGGTCGGGGCCGGCGTCCTCGCCCCACATCTCCGCCAACTGCGTGCGCAGCGCCGCGTACTCGGGGAGTGGGTCGGTCGTGGTGGTGCCGCGCGTGAACAGGTCCGTGCCGTAGCCGCCCGGCTGGACGATCGTCACCTTGATCCCGAACGGGGCCACCTCCATCGCGAGGGACTGGCTCAGCGAGTCGAGCGCCGACTTGCTCGCCGCGTAGAACCCTGTGGACGCCACCCCGCCGCCCGTCCCCATCGTCGTGACCTGCAGGATGTGGCCCGATCCCTGGGCCCGCAGGTGCGGGACGACGGCCTGCGCCACCCAGACGGCCCCGAAGAAGTTGACGTCGAACTGGGCGCGGATCTGCTCCTCGGCCGCCTCCTCGACCATGCCGAGCAGCATCGCGCCGGCGTTGTTGACCACGATGTCGAGCCGGCCGAACGCCGCCGCGGCCTCGTCCACCGCCTTCTGGACGGCCGCGCGGTCGGTGACGTCCAGCGTCAGCCGTACGAGGCGGTCCGGGTGGGCGGCGGCCAGATCGGCGAGCGGCGCGAGGTCGCGGGCGGCGGCGACGACGCGCTCGCCGGCGTCGAGTGCCGCCGCCGTGAACGCCCTGCCCAGGCCCCGCGACGCGCCGGTGATGAACCAGACTCGGCCGGTTGTCATAGAGGCTCCCCTCACTCATGTGAGACGAGACGGTTCGTCTCGTTGCGTCAGAGTGTGCGGGATGCGAGCGGCATCTGTCAAGACGGACCGTCTCGTCTCGTCCGGTGCTAGGCTCTCGGACGTGTCGCAGCCCAGAAAGCCGAAGCCGGATCCCGCCCGGCGCAGCGAGCGGTCGCGGCAGGCCGTCCTGGCCGCCGCGCGCGAACTGGTGTCCGAGCTCGGATACACCAAGGTGTCGATCGAGGCCATCGCGGCCCGCGCGGGTGTGGGCAAGCAGACCATCTACCGCTGGTGGCCGTCCAAGGGCGCGGTCGTCTTCGACGCGTTCCTGGAGCTCAGCGAGGGCGAGGACGGCGTCCGGCTGCCCGACACCGGCGACCTCGAGGCCGATCTCAAGACCGTCATGCGGGAGACCGTCGCCGAGTTCGCCGACCCGGTCTTCGAAGCGCCCATCAGGGCGCTCAACCTGGAGATCATCGCCGATCCCGCGCTCTCGGGGGCGTACCGCGAGAAGCTGGCGGACCCGGTCGACGAGGGCAAGAAGGACCGGCTGCGCAGCGCCCAGCGGGCGGGCCAGCTGGCCGCCGACGCCGACCTCGACCTGGTGCTGGAGGTGCTGTACGCCCCGCTCTACCAGCGCTGGCTGCACCGCTCCGGCCCGCTCACCCCGCAGTACGCCGACGCCCTCGTGGAAGCGACCCTCCGCGCCTTCGCCCCCTGAACGCGCGCGCGAGCCGAGCGCCGCCGCCCTCCGCGTCGGGAGGACGGCGCGCCCGGCCGACGCCCGCTACTCGGATGGCACGTAGGGCGGGGCCACGCCCCAGCTCCAATGGGGCATGGGGGCTTCCAGCGGCGGCTTCGCGTCGGTCTGGGAGTTGGCCAGGGCTATGCGCGTCCCCCATTCGATGTAGGACGCGAAGGCGGCCCGGAACTCGGGGTCGTCGGGGAGGCCGACCTCGTCGGCTGCGTCCATCAGGAGGGAGACCCAGCGGCGGCGCTGCGCCTCGGTGATGCCGCGGCGCAGGTGCTGGCGGACCATGTGGTGGTAGCCGCCGCGCTCCCCGCTGTAGCGCTCAGGGCCGCGGAAGACTTCGCTCAGCCAGGTCGCGACCCATTTGGGGTGGTCGGGGGCCATGTGCTCGAACAGCGGGAAGAGCAGCTCGTCCTTGAGGACGTTCGTGTAGAAGACCTCGGTGAGCCGCTGGAACGCCTCGCCGCCGCCCGCCCAGTCGTACATCGTCGGGACGGACGAGCCGGCGCCGCGCACGGGTGTCCGCTCGTAGTGCCGCATCTCCTCGATCTGCCGCACGTACGGCTTGATCTCGGCGAAGAAGGCGGGGAAGTGCTCGCCGCCGCGGAACCCCTTCATGTGGTCGTCGGCGGACGTCCAGCCGATGCGCAGGATGTAGGACGAGGGCTCCTCGACACAGCGGGAGAGCTCGTAGTCCACGCATTGCGGCGCGGCGGCGAGCGGGACGGACGCGCGGGCGTAGGCGGCCTCGAACTCGTCCGCCGACTGCGGGTCGATGCGGTAACGGATGTACTCGACGATCATGAAGCTCCCAAGCGACTAGTCGAGTAATCACTGTAATGCTGTAATCACCCGCGATGGGGCAATTGTGCGCGCATTGGCCTACCGGGTGACCGCGCTACCGGACGGCGACAGCACGTACCACTTGGCGCCGAACTGGTCGAGCCCCTGCCCCCCGGTGCTGCCGCCGGAGGTGCCGTCGGGCGCGTAGTAGTACAGCGGGTGCCCGGCGTAGCTGACCTCGGTCGTGCCGTCGCTCCGCTTGGTGGTGCCCAGCTTCGCGGCGTCCGCGCCCGAACCGGGCTTGGGTTTCACGCTGGTCGTGACCGGCGGCCACACCGCCGCGCACGACCCGGAGCAGGACGACTCGTTCCCCTTGTCCTTCTCGAAGAGGTAGACGGTCCGGCCCGCGCCGTCGACCAGGATCGGCCCGAGGCTCCCCACGCTCGCCGTCCTGATCGTCTGGCCGGACGTGCCGCCGGTGGGCGCCGCCGAGGTCGTCGACGCCCCGCCGCCGTAGTTGGGCGACCCCGATCCGCCCGATCCGCCTCCGCCGCCGCACCCGGCCATCGTGGCCAGGGCCGTCCCGGCCGTCCCCACCATGATCAAGAGTCGCCGTATCCGGCACATGCGCAACCTCCCCGTGGACCTGGCGGCGGTCGCCCGCGACCCCCCTCTGCGGCGCCGCCTACCCCCGGTCCCGCCGCGCGAACTGCCCCGGTCCCGGCTGTGACCCGTTCTTTCCCATAGCTGTAAAGATCGCGCCCCGCCGGGCCGGGTGGTCACGGGTGCGGCCCGTGAC
>NZ_JBEYTW010000128.1:0-23045 GCF_040643275.1 Spirillospora sp. NPDC047418 | reverse complement strand
AACGACGCCCTTGCCTCCGGCTCGGAGTTAGCACCACCTCTTCCTCCAGGGGACTTTCACCCCCAAGCAATCGCCCATGCTGGGCGCACCATGCGGAAGGGCCCGCAGCCGGAGTGATCCGGCTGCGGGCCCTTCGCGTGGACGTCAGTCCTTGTTGAAGTTGACCGCGCCCTCGACGGGCGGCGGGCTGTCCGGGACGCCCGTCGGCTTCGGCACGCCCTTGAACGTGAACTTGGCGTTCTCCACCGAGTCCTTGTTGTCGGGGTCGAAGCCCTCGGTCCCGACGATCACGATCTGGCCGGCCTTCAGCTCGTTGTACAGGATCTTCTCGGACAGGTTGTCCTCGATCTCCCGCTGGATCGTCCGGCGCAGCGGCCGGGCGCCGAGCACCGGGTCGTAGCCGCGCAGCGCCAGCAGGTCCTTGGCCTCCTGCCGCAGCTCGATGCCCATGTCGCGGTCGTGCAGCCGGTCGTCCACCTTGGCGATCATCAGGTCGACGATCTGGATGATCTCCTTCGGGGTGAGCTGGTGGAAGACCACCGTGTCGTCGACGCGGTTCAGGAACTCGGGGCGGAAGTGCTGCTTCAGCTCCTCCGACACCTTCGCCTTCATCCGGTCGTACGAGCCCTGCTCGTCGTTCTGACGGGCGAAGCCCATCGAGACGCCCTTGGAGATGTCCTTGGACCCCAGGTTCGTCGTCATGATGATGACGGTGTTCTTGAAGTCCACGACGCGGCCCTGCGCGTCGGTGAGGCGGCCGTCCTCCAGGATCTGCAGCAGCGAGTTGAAGATGTCCTGGTGGGCCTTCTCGATCTCGTCGAACAGGACGACCGAGAACGGCTTGCGGCGGACCTTCTCCGTCAGCTGGCCGCCCTCCTCGTACCCGACGTAGCCGGGCGGGGAGCCGAACAGCCGCGAGACGGTGTGCTTCTCCATGAACTCGGACATGTCGAGCTGGATCAGCGCGTCCTCGTCGCCGAACAGGAACTCCGCGAGCGTCTTGGACAGCTCCGTCTTACCGACGCCGGACGGGCCGGCGAAGATGAACGAGCCGCCGGGACGCTTCGGGTCCTTCAGGCCGGCGCGGGTACGCCGGATCGACTGCGACAGCGCCTTGATGGCGTCGTGCTGGCCGATGACGCGCTTGTGGAGCTCGTCCTCCATGCGCAGGAGCCGGGTCGACTCCTCCTCGGTCAGCTTGAAGACCGGGATGCCGGTGGCGGTGGCGAGGACCTCGGCGATCAGCTCGTCGGTGACCTCGGCGACGACGTCCATGTCGCCGGCCTTCCACTCCTTCTCCCGCTGCGCCTTCTGGCCGAGCAGCTGCTTCTCGGAGTCGCGCAGCGCCGCGGCCTTCTCGAAGTCCTGCGCGTCGATCGCGGACTCCTTGTCGCGCCGGACGTCGGCGATCTTCTCGTCGTACTCGCGCAGGTCCGGCGGCGCGGTCATCCGGCGGATGCGCATCCGCGAGCCGGCCTCGTCGATCAGGTCGATCGCCTTGTCGGGCAGGAACCGGTCGCTGATGTAGCGGTCGGCGAGCTGCGCGGCCGCCACCAGCGCGCTGTCGGTGATCGACACGCGGTGGTGCGCCTCGTAGCGGTCCCGCAGGCCCTTGAGGATCTCGATCGTGTGCGACAGCGACGGCTCGGCGACCTGGATCGGCTGGAAGCGGCGCTCGAGCGCGGCGTCCTTCTCCAGGTGCTTGCGGTACTCGTCCAGCGTGGTGGCGCCGATGGTCTGCAGCTCGCCCCGCGCCAGCATCGGCTTCAGGATGGACGCGGCGTCGATCGCGCCCTCGGCGGCGCCCGCACCGACCAGCGTGTGGAGCTCGTCGATGAACAGGATGATGTCGCCGCGGGTGCGGATCTCCTTCAGCACCTTCTTCAAGCGCTCCTCGAAGTCACCGCGGTACCGGGAGCCCGCGACCAGCGCGCCCAGGTCGAGGGTGTAGAGCTGCTTGTCCTTGAGCGTCTCGGGCACCTCGCCCTTGACGATCTTCTGCGCGAGGCCCTCGACGACGGCCGTTTTACCGACGCCGGGCTCGCCCACGAGGACGGGGTTGTTCTTGGTGCGGCGGGACAGCACCTGCATGACCCGCTCGATCTCCTTGTCCCGGCCGATGACCGGGTCCAGCTTGCCCTCGCGCGCGGCCTGCGTCAGGTTGCGGCCGAACTGGTCGAGGACGAGGGAGGTGGACGGAGCCGACTCGGAGGGACCGCCGGAGGCGGCCGGCTCCTTGCCCTGGTAGCCGTGCAGCAACTGGATGACCTGCTGGCGGACCCGGTTGAGGTCGGCGCCGAGCTTCACCAGCACCTGGGCGGCGACGCCCTCGCCCTCACGGATCAGCCCGAGCAGGATGTGCTCGGTACCGATGTAGTTGTGGCCGAGCTGCAGCGCCTCGCGCAGTGACAGCTCGAGGACCTTCTTGGCACGCGGAGTGAACGGGATGTGGCCCGACGGCGCCTGCTGACCCTGGCCGATGATCTCCTCGACCTGCTGGCGGACCGCCTCAAGGCTGATCCCGAGGCTCTCCAGAGCCTTGGCAGCGACACCTTCGCCCTCGTGGATCAGGCCCAGGAGGATGTGCTCGGTGCCGATGTAGTTGTGGTTGAGCATCCTGGCCTCCTCCTGAGCCAGGACGACAACGCGCCGCGCGCGGTCGGTGAACCTCTCGAACATCTCGTCGCTCCTCACAGAGCGGTTGGGCAGAGTCCGGAACGTCCGGAACTGTCCTTCCGCATGCTAGCCCGCCCCGAGGAGGCCGCCCGGTGCACTCCCACCAGAAGACGTTCCCCAGCTAAGCGCTGTTCAGTCTCATCCAACTACCGCATCAGTGCGTCATGTTCCCGCTACGCCGCAAGCGAACGGGGGCTTTCCGCAGGTCGATCGGGGCGCGGCCGAGCTTGCCGAATGGGGGTCGGAGTCCCGCCCGCGCCGCCTGTGTACCTCGTCGCGTCCGCGCCGAACCCCGCTGCCACTACGCCACAAGCGAACGGCCGAATCCGTCTCGCGGATCGGCCGATGCGGCCGGACGGCCGAAACGCCGCCGACGAACGGCCGGGCGAACAGCCGGACGAACGGCCGGGCGAACAGCCGGACGAACAGCCGGGCGAACGGCGGTGCCCGAAACACGGCGTGATCGGGCGGCCCGGGAAACGCGACCCGGCAGACCGCTCCGAAACGCCACAGGTTGGACGGCCGGAAACGCGGCGGGGACTGGACGAGTCGTATAACACGGCGGGGATGGATCGTGAAACGACGAACGGCCCGTCTCGTTAACGGAGACGGGCCGCCAGTGGAGACCGGCTCAGCTGGCCGCCTCGTACTGCTCGATCACGTGGGCCGGGATGCGTCCGCGCTCATTGACCTTGATGCCATTGTTCTTGGCCCAGGCGCGGATCTCGGCACTGCGTTCCCGGCTGGACGCGCCGCGCTGCCGGCGGCGACGCGAGACCGTGCCCGCCTTGCGGGACTTCTCCACGAACGGCTGCAGCGATTCCCGCAGCTTCGTTGCGTTGGCGCCACTGAGGTCGATCTCGTAGGAGGCGCCGTCGATCGAGAACGCTACGGTCTCGTCCGCCTCGCCACCGTCGAGGTCGTCGACGAGAAGCACTTGAACCTTCTGTGCCATGGGGACAGACCTTTCGGCTGGAGCAAACTTTCAATCGGTTGACAAAGATATACCGAGAACTCCGCAGATGACAATTCAAGACTCGGCGATGAACCGGGATGCGGTCGAAGTCCCCTTCGTGTGGTGACCGGCCGTAATCGCGATCGCTGTTTCCGAAGCCGCCGAGGCCCGCGCGAGGGCCCGGCGCGGCCCGGCACGCCCGTGAATTCCCCGGCAGGGACGCGTGACCGGGGTTTTGGCGCGTGACCGGTGTCACGGCGCACCGCGCTGACCTGGTGAGGCGGCCGCCCAATGCGGCGGGATCGCCGGGCTCCGGCTTTCGGGAGATCATCGCCTGACCGGCCGATGTCGAGGGATAACGGCTGACTCGACGATGCCGAAAATCTGCTCCATCGCCGGACGGCCCACGGTTCCCCCCGCCCACCGGACGGGAAGTCGCCATCCACGTGGTCATCGGCGATCCCGCTGAAGCCCGCCGTCGCACTTGAAGCCCGGAAATCAGGAGATTGAGGCACAATCCGACCGCCTGATCCCCCAGTTCTTCGTCCTCCGGCTGGATCGGCGGGGGGGGGACGTGGTCCACCAACCGCCGACGCGCGCATGCGCCCGGGAAAGTCCGTTCCGGTGAGACGGCGCCGCATCCAGAGTAAGTCCGGTACCGCTATGAAGCGACACCGCGGACGGTGCAGTAGACGGTCCAGTTGGCGGTGCAGTAGGCGACACAGTAGACGGCCCAGTTGGCGGTACGGCAACAGCGCGGGAAGCAACTTTCAATCCGGAGGCGGCATCCGGGACACGACACATCCCGGTGGATTCAGGGCCGTAACCGGAACAAGCTGGGATTCGCCCACGAACGCGGGCGTCCGAAACAGACCGGGCATCTCGGGGAAGGATGGAGAAGGCAAGCAAATACCGTCGTCCTGCGATAGATCGCCGAACGGGCGACGGCGGCGGGGATCGAGCCGCCCCTGAGGCCCTCCGAACGGGCCTCAGGGGGCCTCACAAGCCCGCGGAATCGCGGCTGGTGCGTTTTACCACGAGCGTCCGCGCGAGCCTGTCGTGGACGGCTTGGCGCCGCGTCCCCTCGAACAGCACCCCGGCGTTCACGACCCAGAAGACGCTCGCCAGGACACCTAGGACGGGAATCGGGCGCACCGCGATCGGCAGCGAATAGACCGTGGCACGGAGAAGGCACTCCAGAACGCCGGGATGTGCGCCGGCCTCCGCCTCGCCGGGCACGGCCGCATCCGAGACGTCCCCCGGGGAGGCGGCCCCCTCGGACGTGGTCTCGGCTTCCGGTGGCACGCTCACGGGCACGAATCCCGGAACGGAGACGGGGATGCCCCCAAGTCCCCCCAGGACCGCCCCACCCGCCTCAGCGTCCGTCCTGCCGGCCCTGCCCGCCTTACCCGCCCTGCCCGCCTCGCCGGTCGCAGAGGCCGGCAGGGCGGCGACGACCTCGATGCCCGCGAAGCGCTTGCCCAGCGTCCGTCCCCAGAGGGCCAGCTGGACCGCCTCGTACAGGAACATGCAGCCCGCCACGGCGGGCGGCGCGACGACGTCCACCATGTGCCCGGACACCAGTTCGCGGACGACGACGATGACGGGCACACCGACGACGAGCGTGTCGACGACGCGCGCCAGCAGCCGTTGGCCGGGTTCGGCAAGGGGAACCGCCATCGCGGCTCTACTCCGCGTACTCGGTGTATTCGGAGTACTCGTCGTATCCGGTCCGCTCATCGATGACGAGCGTGCCGGCGAAACGGTCGTGCAGGGCCTGGTGCAGGGGCTGGTCCCAGATCGCCCACAGGTAGGCCATCAGGCCGCCCACCCAGACCAGCGCCATCCCGTACGCGGCGTACTCCCACACCATCACCGCGAGGATGAGGAAGAAGAAGACACCGATCTGGTAGCCGACATGGACGATGCCCGCCCGCCACACGGCCTGCGTCGTGCCCATGGGACGGCCCGCAGGGCGTGCCTGGACGATCCCCAGGCCCATCACCCGCTTGCCCAGCGTCCGTCCCCACATCGACAACTGGACGGCCTCGTACAGGAACGGCAGGACCGACATGACGCAGAACAGGGTGAAGATGATGGGCCAGTTCCAGATGCCGCCCTCGTCCTGGTCACTGCCGCTCTTCTCGCCGAGGCCGAACGCGGCGACCGTCACTGGGAGGACGAGCGCGAACCCGAAGACGGCCACGAGGGCGTTGTCGATGACCCTGGCACCGGCCCGCCGCAGGATCGGGGCGAGCTGCATCTCACTGCTCTGGGAGTCGCCGTAGGCGTCGCCGTACTGGTCGTAGGACGCCTCGTAGGTCTGCCCCCAGTCCTGCTGGGGCTGGGACTGCCACTGCTGCGTCGACGGCTGAGGGGGTTGCTGAGGCTGCTGGGGTTGCTGCCACTGGGAACCTTGGTACGGAGGCGGCGGGCCGTAGGAGCCCTGCCCCTGCGGCTGCTGGTAACGCCGCCCGCGGTTGGGGGAATCGCTCATGTGGGTCAGTCCTCCAGGCGAAGCAACATCCGGGTGTTGCCCAACGTATTGGGCTTGACCCGATCGAGGTCCAAGAACTCTGCCACGCCTTCGTCGTAGGAGCGGAGAAGCTCCTCGTACACCTCTGGCGCCACCGGAGTCCCGAGGATCTGCTGGAAGCCGTGGCGGCCGAAGAACTCCACCTCGAAGGTAAGGCAGAACACCCGCCGCACGCCCAGTTCCCGCGCGGTGTCCAGGAGCCGGGTGACGATGCGATGCCCGATGCCGCGTCCGCCGTGGCCCTTGTCCACGGCGACGGAGCGGACCTCCGCAAGGTCCTCCCACATCACGTGCAGCGCGCCGCAGCCGATGACGGGCCCCGGCGACCCCTGCCGGACGTCCTCGGCGACCCAGAACTCCTGGACGTCCTCGTACAGCTTCACCGTGCTCTTCTTCAGCAGGCGGCGCCCCGATCCGGCGTACAGATCGACCAGCCTGCGTATCTCCTGAACGTCGGCGGTGCGGGCACGCCGGATCACGACCTCCACAAACAGGCGAGATTATCGAACACCGGGTCGGACCGAACGCACGCGTCCCCGCCCGAACACATACGTCCACAGACGTGCGGTGGGCGTTCTGCATGTGTGACTAGATAAAAACGACTAGGCCGAGTCGTCCGCGAGTCGTTCCCCCTCGAAAAAGTGACTCAAAACACAGTTCCCAACACGGTGCGTACTCGGCACACCGTCGCGCCCCGCCCTGGCGACCTGCGATTTCATGGGTTCTGGTTGGCATCCATTGCGCGTTCCGTTAGTGTCCCGCTGACGTCGGCCACCCGCAGAACGGAGGCCGAACCGCCGAATCCGAGGGCCGCAACCAGCGCCCCGGGAGCCGGGGACCCACTTTTCGGAGCGTCCGGGGCCGCCCCCGGTCCGCAGCCGTGAGGGGTGAATCCGCAACGCCGCGGTACGACCCGCGCACGCTCGCGGACGGGCTGCTCCAGCCCCAACCCGTCAGCTAACCCGGTAGGCGGACGAGGAGAGGAGAATTCGTGCAGCAATCGCGGCCTGCTTCCCTTTCACGATTCTGCGGCCGCGCGGTCACCGTGGCCGGTGCGTTCATCGCGCTGACGGCCGCACCGCACGTCATCGCCCCGCACACCATCGCCGTCGCGCACGCCGACCCTGAGCCGTCCACCAAGGAGCTCACCTCCAAGGCGTTCAAGCTCGCCGACCAGCTGGAACAGCTCACCGAGCAGTACAACGGCATGAAGGTGAAGTTCGCGCAGTCCAAGCGCGCCGCCAAGGTCGCCACGGAGAACGCCAAGCGGCAGGAGAAGTCGCTCGAGGCGATCCGCCAGAAGGTCGGCGCCCTCGCCGCGACCAGCTACATGCAGGGCGGTTCGGACCCGACGGTCTCGTTCGTCGCCTCCCAGGACCCGCAGGCCGTCCTCGACCAGGCCGCGACCCTGCACTACTTCGCCAAGCAGGACAGCACCAAGGTCCTCGGGCTGATGCAGGCCATGCAGGCCGCGCAGCGCGCCCGCAAGTCCTCCGAGGCGCGCGCCCAGCAGGTCAAGTCGCTGCGGACCGAGCTCGACGCGCAGCGCAAGAAGATCACCGACGCGTACGAGAAGATCCGCGGCACGATCATCAAGCGGGACCCCGCGGCGCTCGCCAAGCTCCCCGTCCTCGGTACCGGCAAGGCCGCGCAGGCGCTGCGGTACGCGATGGGCAAGCTCGGACGCCCCTACGTCTGGGGCGCCTCCGGCCCGAGCACCTTCGACTGCTCCGGCCTCACGATGTGGGCCTACCGGCAGGTGGGCATCAACCTCCCGCACTACACCGGCAGCCAGTGGAACGCGGGCACGCACGTGTCGCGCAGCCAGCTCCAGCCGGGCGACCTCGTGTTCTTCTACTCCGATCTCCACCACATGGGGATGTACATCGGCAACGGCAAGATGATCCACGCGCCGCACACCGGTGACGTCGTGAAGATCGCCTCCATGGCCGGACGTCCCTTCGCCGGCGGCGTCCGGGTCGCCTGACCCGCGCTTGACCCGCGCCGCACCTGGAACCCGCACCCGGAACCCACCCGGATTCGCGCACGGCGAAGAGATCCGTGGGCGCGGGGGTTCGAACGCCGTCCGCGGCGACGCCTCCTGCAGGGACCTACCTGCCAGGGCGCCGGCGCCGCCGCTGCGGGGTCGGACGGGATTCGACTGTGTTCGCCGTCTGGATCTCTCGGTGACGCTCGCCCGTCCCCTGGCGAGCGTCGGGGGGTGAAGCTAGATGAGCTGCCTTCGGGCCGCCCACACCACGGCCTCGATAGGGGTGTTGACCTCCAGCCGGTCGCAGATGGTCCGCAACCGGCGCCGCAAGGTCCGTGCGCTCAGCTCCAGCTTCCGTGCCGCCACATCGGCGGTGACACCGCTCGCGATCTGGGCGAGCAACCGGATCTCCTCCTCGCTCAGCCCGAAATCGTCGGTGCCACGACGTGCGAGTGTGGCTGTTTCCACTCCGTCCTCCCTCGTCCGTGGTGATGACCGCGGGGATGCAGCCGTCCGCTGCACAGGCACGGGTTGGGCCTCTGTACGCGCGTTGGGTTGCCGGGTCCGGAGCCTTCCGGACTTAGATCATCGGGTTCCTTTGCCGTCTCGCGAGCTTGGCCGGAGGTGGCCGCATGGCCGATTGCGGGGTCGTTCGGGGGAACTCCGGGTGACGATTCAGTCGTTGGCCGTCCGAGGGAGCCGGGATGAGATCGCCAGCCATCCGCACCCGTCCCTCCTCGTTGGACTCGCCAGATCCCGCCGCGGAGCAAGATCGTGAATCGTTTCAAGCTACGCTTCGGCTCGGAACGCTAGGCGGCCGGATCCGGCCCGTCAAGCGCTGTCCAAATGCGGTATGCGACCGTTTGACTACACACCGTGTCCGCATTATCGGCGGCATGCCGCGTATAACTCCACTACCTGGGAGAACACCCCCGGAGCGGGACGAGGAGCGAGTTGCCACAGACCAGTATTCGTGAGGTCGCGAGGCGGGCTGGAGTCTCAGTTGGGACCGTTTCGAATGTCCTAAACCGGCCAGACCTCGTGGCCGAAGCTACCCGTGACCGCGTCCGCGCGGCGATCGAGGAGCTCGGATTCGTGCGGAACGAGTCCGCGCGCCGGCTCCGCCGGGGCCCCGACCGCACCGCGGGCGAGTTCGGCGACCAGCCGCGCCGGGCCTTCGGCATCGTCGTCGAGGACCTCACCAACCCCTACGCGTCCGACGTCGCGCGCGGCGCCGAGGCCGCGCTCAACGAGGCGGGCCACGACGCCCTGTGGCTCTCCAGCGACCACCAGTCCGCCAAGGAGCGCCGCTCGCTGGAACTCCTGGCCGAGCAGCGCGCCGCCGGGGTACTGATCATCCCCGTCGGGCTGCGGCCCGGCGACATCTCCCGGCTGCGCGCCGCCGGCATGGCCGTGGTGCTGATCGACCGCGACTCGCCGCAGGCGTGCTCGGCGCGGGTCGACCATGTCGCGGGCGGGGAGATCGCCGCCGCGTACCTGCTCGGCATCGGCCGCGAGCGGATCGTCTTCGTGACCGGCGTCCCGGAGCCGCAGCCATGCGTGGAGCGCCGGGACGGCGCCGCCCGGACGATCGCCGAGGCGGGCTTCGGCAAGCCCCGCACGCTGGTGCAGGACGCGCTGAGCCCCACCGAGGGCCAGGCCGCGGCCCACGAGGTCGTGGCGATGTCGCCGCGGCCCGACGGGGTGTTCTGCGCCAACGACCTGCTGGCCATCGGCCTGATCAACGAGCTGACCCGCCTCGGTGTCCGCGTCCCGGACGACATCGCCGTCATCGGCTACGACGACATCGAACTCGCCGCGAGCGCCGCCGTCCCGCTGACCACGATCCGGCAGCCGCGCCGCGAACTTGGCTGGGAGGCCGCCGAGCTGGCGCTGGCCGAGCTGAGCGAGGGCAAGTCGCACCAGCACCGCCAGGTCGTCCAGCGGCCCGAACTGGTCATCCGCGAAAGCGCTTAACGCCCGCCCCGTCAAGGGCGCCGCCAGGCGGCCCGAGCGACGGGGCGGCGGGGCGCGGGCTATTGACAGATCGTCTCAGATCCGGGTGACTTAGGGCATGGAGGACAGGACGGGGCAGGTCGTGGAGGCCGAGGCCGCGGCGGTCCTCGGGTTCGATCCGGGGGACCCGGCCTTCCGGGCCGCCCCTTACGCCCACTACCGCCGTCTCGCGTCCGCCGGAACCCGCGTGCACCGCACGGACGTCGGCCTCCGCGTGACCACGTCCTACAGCCTCTGCGAGCAGGTGCTGCGCGACCCCCGGTTCGGGCACCGCCCCGAGGGCGGCGGGCTGTGGCGCGAGTCGCGGACACGGAACCGGTCGTTCCTGACGATGGACCCGCCCGACCACACCCGCCTCAGGCGGCTGGTCGGCAAGGCGTTCACCCCGCGGCTCGTCGAGCGGCTGCGGCCGCGCGTGGAGGCGCTGGTCGACGGGCTGCTGGACGGGATGTCCGGCGAGGTCGACCTGATCGCGGCGCTGGCGTATCCGCTCCCGGTCATCGTGATCAGCGAGATGCTCGGCGTCCCCGCGAGGGACCGCGACCTGTTCAAAGGCTGGTCCGACAGCCTCGCGCGCGGCCTCGACCCCGACTTCCTCCTGCCGGAGGCCGAGATCGCCGAGCGCGAGACGGCCCGTGCGGAGTTCGCGGAGTACTTCAGGCAACTGGCGGACGAACGGCGCCGCCAGCCGCAGGACGACCTTCTGAGCGCCCTTGTGAGCGTCTCCGACGGCGGGGACGTCCTGTCGGAGGAGGAACTGCTCGCCACGTGCGTCCTGCTTCTCGTGGCGGGCCATGAGACGACCGTGAACCTCATCGGGAACGGCGCGCTGGCGTTGCTCCGTGATCCCGCGCAGTTGGAGTTGTTCCGTGCACGCCCTGGGAACGTCCAAGCGGCCGTCGAGGAACTGCTGCGCTACGACCCGCCCGTCCAGCTCACGCTCAGGGCCGCCCTGGAGGACGTCGACCTGGACGGGACGCTCCTCGAACGCGGAAAGCTCGTCCTGCTGCTGACCGGCGCCGCCAACCGCGACCCGGCCGTTTTCGACGATCCCGACCGCCTCGACCTGACGCGCTACACCGAGGGACGCGACACGCCGCGCCACCTGTCGTTCGGGCACGGCATCCACTTCTGCCTAGGGGCGCCCTTGGCCCGGCTGGAGGGCCAGGTCGCGCTGAAGAAGCTCTTCGAGCGCGACGTGGCCCTCGCCGGAACCGCCCCCGCGGGGGCCGCCCCCGCAGGAGGCGGCCCGGCGGGAGGCGGCCTCGTCTACCGGGACAACCTCGTCCTGCGGGGCCTGCGTGACCTGCCGGTCACTATTCGGGCTTGACCAGCGGGAACAGGATCGTGTCCCGGATGCCCTTGCCGGTGAACGCCATGATCATCCGGTCGATGCCGGCGCCCATCCCGCCCGTCGGCGGCATCGCGTACTCCAGGGCGCGCAGGAAGTCCTCGTCCAGCTGCATCGCCTCCGGGTCGCCGCCCGCGGCGAGCAGCGACTGCTCGGTGAGCCGGCGGCGCTGCTCGACGGGGTCGACCAGCTCGGAGTACGCGGTGCCGAGTTCCGTCCCGAAGCCGATGAGGTCCCACTTCTCGGTGAGCAGGGGCTCCGCGCGGTGCTGGCGGGTCAGCGGCGACGTCTCGACCGGGTAGTCCATGACGAACGTGGGCTGGACGAGGGTGTGCTCGATCAGCTCCTCGAAGATCTCCTGGACGAGCTTGCCCTGCCCCCACTTGGGGTCCCACGAGATGCCGTGCGCGTCCGCGAGCTTGCGGACGTCCTCGATCGGCGTGTGCGGGGTGACCTCCTCGCCCAGCTTCTCCGACACCGACCCGTAGAGCGTGATCCGCGGCCACCGCGGCAGCCCGAGGTCGATCTCCACTCCGTCATGGACGACGACGGTGGTGTCCAGAGCGGCGACGACGGCCTTCTGGTACATCCGCTGGGTCAGGTCGGCCATGTCGTTGTAGTCGAGGTACGTTCCGTAGGCCTCCAGCATCGTGAACTCGGGGTTGTGCGTGGAGTCCGCGCCCTCGTTCCGGAAGTTCCGGTTGATCTCGAAGACCTTTTCGATGCCGCCGACGACGAGCCGCTTCAGGTACAGCTCGATCGCGATACGGAGGTAGAGGTCCATGTCGTACGCGTTGATGTGCGTCCTGAACGGACGTGCCGCCGCCCCACCATGGATGGGCTGCAGCATGGGCGTCTCGACCTCGAGGTAGCCCTCCTCATGCCAGAAGTCCCGGACCGCGCGCACGGTCGCGCTGCGGAGCCGTGCCATCTTCCGCGACTCGTCGTTGACGATCAGGTCGACGTACCGGTGCCGGACGCGCGCCTCCGGGTCGGTGAGCCCGGCGTGCTTCTCCGGCAGGGGACGCAGGCACTTGGACGTGATGGCGAACCGGTCGGCCATGATGGACAGCTCGCCGCGGCGGGACGTGATGACCTCGCCCTCCACACCGATGTGGTCGCCGAGGTCGACCTCCCGCTTCCAGAAGTCGAGCTGCTCCTGCCCGACCTTGGCCAGCGACAGCATCACCTGGATGTCGCCGCCGCCGTCCCGGATCGTGGCGAAGCACAGCTTGCCGGTGTTGCGGACCAGCATGACGCGACCGGTGACGCCGACCTTCTCGCCCGTCTCGGTGCCCGGTTCCAGGTCCGGGTGTTTCTCCCGGATCTCGGCGATCGTCGCCGTCCGGGGGAAGGTCACCGGGTAGGGATCGATCCCGCTCTCGCGGAGCCGGTCGAGCTTCTCCCGGCGCACGCGCATCTGCTCCGGGAGCTCGTCGAAGGTCTCGTCACTCACGTCCCAAGGCTATCCACCCGGCCGGACGCGCCGCGAACGACGTGCGCCGCTAGGGGGTGTTGCGCTCGTAGATGAGGCGGAGGCCGATGAGGGTCAGCCACGGCTCGAACACGTCGATGCAGCGGGACTCCTCCAGCACGAGCGGGGCGAGGCCGCCGGTCGCGATGACCGTGACCTCCGCGGGATCAGCGGCGAGTTCGTCCGACATGCGCTCGACGATGCCGTCCACCTGTCCGGCGAAACCGAAGATTATGCCGGACTGCAGGGCCTCGACGGTGTTCTTCGCGATGACGCTGCGCGGCCGGACCAGCTCGATCTTGTGGAGCTGGGCACCGCGCGACGACAGCGCGTCTATCGAGATCTCGATGCCGGGGGCGATCGCGCCGCCCACGTACTCGCCCTTCGCGGACACGGCGTCGAACGTCGTCGCGGTACCGAAGTCGACCACGATCGCGGGCCCGCCATGGGTGTGGACGGCGGCGAGCGCGTTCACGATGCGGTCGGCGCCGACCTCCTTGGGGTTGTCCATGCGGACCGGGACGCCCGTCTTCACCCCCGGCTCCACGATCACCGCGGACACGTCGCCGTAGTAGCGGCGGCACATCTCCCGCATCTCGTGCAGGACCGACGGGACCGTGGAGCACAGCGCGATGCCGCTGATGTCGGTCTCGGCCAGCAGCGGGCTCTGCTGGACGAGCCCCTGCAGGACCACCGCGATCTCGTCGGCGGTCCGCCGCGGATCGGTGTTGATCCTCCAGTGCTCGATCACCTCATCGCCCTCGAACAGGCCGAGGACGGTCTGGGTGTTACCGACGTCGATGGTGAGCAGCATCAGGTCCCCGCTGGTCAGGAAAAGTCAAGGCCGATGTCGAACACGCGCGCCGAGTGCGTCAGCGCGCCGACGGCAAGGTAGTCCACCCCGGTCACGGCGACGTCTCGGGCCCGGTCCAGGGTAAGGCCACCGCTGGCCTCGAGCTCGGCCCGCCCCTCGACAAGGCGTACCGCCTCGGCCATCTCGGCGTCCGTCATGTTATCGAGCAGGATGCTCGTCGCGCCCACCGCGAGCGCCTCTTCCACCTGTGCGAGGGTGTCGCACTCCACCTGGACGTGCAGGGACGGGTACACGGCGCGGATCGCCTCGAACGCCTTGGTGACGCCGCCCGCCGCCGCGATGTGGTTGTCCTTGATGAGCGCGGCGTCGTGCAGGCCCATCCGGTGGTTGACCCCGCCGCCGCAGTAGACGGCGTACTTCTGCAGGGCGCGCAGGCCGGGAAGGGTCTTGCGGGTGTCGCGCACCCTGGCCTTGGTGCCGTCCATGGCGTCCGCCCATTGCCGGGTGGCCGTCGCGATCCCGGACAGGTGCGTGAGCAGGTTCAAGGCCGTCCGCTCGGCCCTCAGCACCGCCCTGGTCTGCCCGCTGACGGAGATGAGTACCTGCCCCGGCGCGACCCGGTCGCCGTCCTCGGCCTTCGCCTCGTAGGCGACGTCCAGCAGTTCGAACACGACGCAGGCCACGGGGATGCCGGCGACGACGCCGTCCTCGCGTGCGCGCAGGTCCCCCGCCGCGGTGTCCTCGGGCGCGAAGATCGGCATGCTGGTGACGTCGACGTCCCCGTCCTCGGCCAGCGCGGTCCGGACGAGGTTTTCCACAGTTTGTGGATCGAGCCCGGCGGCGCCGAGACGCTGCGAGAGTTCCGGTGTCATGAGCGCTGTCCTTCCAGAGGTTCGTATGTGGTCGTCAGAGTGTTCCCGGCCAGCCGCGTCACGAGGTGACCATGCCAGGCGCCGTCGGTCCGCTCGGGGAAGTCCTCCCGCCAGTGGCTCCCGCGCGTCTCCTCCCGGCGCCGCGCCGCCGCCGCGATCGCGGACGCGACGGTGTACAGGTTGGTGGCCTCCCAGGCCGCCACCCCCGCCTCCGCGCCCCGCCCCGCGAGCGCCCCCAACTCCCGCACGGCCCGCTCGAGCCCCTCGGCCCCCCGCAACACCCCAACGCACGAGGTCATGATCCGCTGAATCTCCCCCCGCCCCTCCCCCGCAATCAGCCCCCGCCCAGCACCGGTCGGAGTCGGAGTCGGGGTCGGGGTCGGGGTCGGGGTCGGGGTCGGGACGGCTTTCAGGTCGGCGGGGAGGGTTGTGGCTATGCGGGTGGCGAAGACCAGGCCCTCCAGGAGGGAGTTGGAGGCCAGGCGGTTGGCGCCGTGGACGCCCGTGCAGGCGACCTCTCCGCAGGCGTAGAGGCCGGGGACGGACGTGCGGCCGTGGAGGTCCGTGCGGACGCCTCCGCTGGCGTAGTGCGCGGCGGGGATGACCGGGATGGGCTCGGTCACCGGGTCGATGCCGTGGTGCCGGCAGGCGGCCAGGATGGTCGGGAAGCGGTGCTCCCACGTCGCGGCGCCGAAGTGGCGGGCGTCCAGGAGCATGCAGGGCGCGCCGGTCTCGTGCATCCGGGTCGTGATCCCCTTGGCGACGACGTCGCGCGGAGCGAGTTCGGCGAGTTCGTGCCGCCCGACCATGAAGCGGACGCCGTCGTGGTCGACGAGGTGGGCGCCCTCGCCGCGGACGGCCTCGGAGATGAGCGGCTGCTGCCCGGTCGCGCCCTCGCCGAGCCACAGCACCGTCGGGTGGAACTGGACGAACTCCAGGTCGGTGACCTCGGCCCCGGCGCGCAGCGCGAGCGCCACGCCGTCGCCGGTCGACACCTCGGGGTTGGTCGTGGCGGAGAACACCTGGCCGAGCCCGCCGGTGGCGAGGACGACGGCGCGGGCGCGGACGGTGCCGACGCCGCCCGGCTGCCCTTCGCCCATGACGTGCAGGGTGATGCCGGCGGCGCGTCCGGCGGCGTCCTTGAGGAGGTCGAGGACGAGCGCGTGCTCGATGACCTCGACGCCGGAGTCCTTGAGCTCGGCGAGGAGGGCGCGGCTGATCTCGGCGCCGGTGGCGTCCCCGCCGGCGTGCGCGATGCGGCGCCGGTGGTGGCCGCCCTCGCGGGTCAGCGCGATGCCGCCGTCACCGGCGCGGTCGAACGCGGCGCCGAGTTCGATGAGCCCGCGGACGGCGTCCGGTCCCTCGGTGACGAGCGTCCAGACGGCGCCCTCGTCGCACAGGCCGACGCCTGCGACGAGGGTGTCGGCGAGGTGCTCCTCGGGGGTGTCGTCCGGGGCGAGCGCGGCGGCGATCCCGCCCTGCGCCCAGCGGGTCGACCCGGCGTCCAGGAGGGCCTTGGTGACGAGCAGCACCCGCCCGTGCGGACGGCACTGCAGCGCGGCGACCAGACCGGCGATGCCGGAGCCGATGACGACGATGTCGGCCTCGGTGGTCCAGCCGGGCGCGGGGGCGTGGAGAACGGAAGGGATCATTGGCCCTCCTCCGGAGATCTCGGTTCTCGTCATTATGACTCTAACTCCGGAGAACTCGAACGCCCGCCCCCCGCATTCCCGGCGAACCACCCCACTCCAGCGCCCTCACACGGCCGCCTCAAACCCACCCGCAGGACACTTCACAGACTTCTCGGGCTTCTCGGGTTTCGCCGCGAGGACGGCCCCGATGGTCAGGCGCAGCGCGGCGATCGACGAGGGCGTCCCGCAGCGCGGACCGGTCACCTCCGCCGGGACACCTCGGCCGGGTCACCTCGGCCGGATCACCTCCGCCGGATCACCTCCGCCGGGTCGAGGATGCCCGACTCGAACAGGTGGCATAGTCGCCCGGTCGACTCGCCGCGGCTCGGGCCCGGGTCAGCCGTGGACCAGGTCGCCGTAGTCGCCGGGTCGACTTGGTGCGGCTCGGCTCCGGGTCAGCCGTGGACGAGGTCGCCGCGGGTGGTCTTGGTGCCGGGGACGGGCTCGGCGGGGTCCGAGCCGAGGGAGATGATCTTGTTGGCGCGGTCGACGTGGACCACCGTGGGGACGAACTCGCGGGCCTCGGCGTCGGCCAGCTGGGCGTAGCTGATGATGATCACCAGGTCGCCGGGCTGGACGAGCCGGGCCGCGGCGCCGTTGATGCCGATGACGCCGGAGCCGCGCTCGCCGGCGATCAGGTAGGTCTCCAGGCGGGCGCCGTTGTCGATGTCCACGATCGAGACCTGCTCGCCGGGAAGCAGGTCGGCGGCGTCCATCAGGTCCTGGTCGATGGTGAGCGAGCCGACGTAGTGCAGGTCCGCCTGGGTCACCGTGGCGCGGTGGATCTTGGACTTGAACATCGTCCGGAACATCAGTGCTCCTTGCCGAGCTGGAGGTGAACATTGTCGATGAGATGGGTGGCGCCGACGCGGCCGGCGACGGCGAGGACGGCGGGGCCGCCGGCGGCGGCCGGGGCGAAGGTCGCCGCGTCGACGAGGACGAGGTAGTCGAGTGCGAGGGGCGGGTCGGCGGCCGCGGCCTTGTCGAGGACGGCGCGGGCCGCGTCCAGGACCGCGTCCGGCCCCTCGGCGGCGGCGTCCGCGCCGGCCCGGAGCGCGCGCGACAGGGCGAGGGCCGTCCCGCGCTCGGCAGCGGACAGGTAGCGGTTGCGGCTGGAGAGGGCCAGCCCGTCCGGTTCGCGGACGGTCCGGCCGCCCATGACCCGCACGGGCACGTTCAGGTCGGCGACCATGCGGCGGATCATCGCCAGCTGCTGCGCGTCCTTCTCACCGAAGATCGCCACGTCGGGGCGGACGAGGTTGAGCAGCTTCAGCACGACGGTGAGCATCCCGTCGAAGTGGCCGGGGCGGGCCGCGCCCTCGACGACCTCGCCCATCGGGCCCGACTTGAGCGTGACCTGCGGTTCGTCCGGATACATGATCTCGCGGGTCGGCGCGAAGATCAGGTCGACGCCCTCGCGGGCGCACGCCGCGATGTCGGCGTCGAACGTTCGCGGGTAGCGGTCGAAGTCCTCACCGGGGCCGAACTGGAGCGGGTTGACGAAGATGCTGACGGCGACGGCGTCGGCGCTGCCGCGTGCCTGCCGCATCAGGGACAGATGCCCCTCATGCAGCGCGCCCATGGTGGGGACGAACGCCAGCGTCCCCTCGATACAGGCACGCGCCGCGGCGAGTTCCTGCGGCGTCCGCGCAATGACGGGTTTCAATCGACCTCCCACATCACCCTGGGCACCCGGTCTCCGGACGTCCGTTCTCTGAACGTCCGCCCCGGAACGGACACTTCCCGATCACCACTGTCCCGGCCTGCCGCCCCACCGCACCCGCGCGAGCCCCCACAACCTGCCTGGCCGCCACAGCCGGGTGGCACGCCACGGCCGCGCGAGCCGCCGCAGCCCGGTGGGAGGACGCGGGCCGCATGGGCCGCCGCAGGCCGCGCGAGCCGCCACGACCTGCCTGGCCGCCGCAGCCGGGCCGGGACACCAGAGCCGCGTGGGACGCCACAGTCGGGCGGGCCGCCACAACCGCGTGAGCCGCCGCAGCCGGGCGGGGCGCCGCGGTCGGGTGGGGCGCGGCGGGTGGGCGGGGTTTGGGGGTGGGCGGGGTCAATCGGCCAGGGCTTCCAGGAGGCGTTCGGCGTCTTCGGGCTTGAGCAGCCCGGCGCCCAGCGCGCGGTCGGCGGTGAGTCGTGCCAGGGCGACGTAGGCGCGGCGGCTCTCCGGGGAGACCTTGGCGAGTTCGGCGACATGGCCCGAGACCGTGCCTGCGTCGCCGCGGGCGACCGGGCCGGTGAGGCCGTCGAGGCCGAGGCGCAGGCCGTTGTCGAGGGCCGCGCCGAGGAGCGGGCCGAGCATGCGGCCGGGTTCGGCCACGCCGGCGCGGTTCAGCAGGTCCATCGACTCGACGACGAGGGTGACCAGGTGGTTCGCGCCTCCGGCGAGCGCAGCGTGGTACAGCGGGCGGGCGTCCTCGGCGATCCAGACGGGCTCGCCGCCCATTTCGAGGACGAGCGCCTCCGCGACCGGGCGCAGCGGCTCCGGCGAGGTGACGCCGAACGAGATGCCGGTGAGCCGGTTCACGTCGTCCGGGCGTCCGGTGAAGGTCATCACCGGGTGCAGGGCCAGCGGAAGCGCGCCGGCCCGGGTGAGGGAGTCGAGGACGGCGGTCCCGTAGCGCCCGCTGGTGTGCACGACCAGCTTGCCCGCGACGGGGACGCCCGCGGCGACCAGGCCGGACGCGAGTTCGGGCAGTTCGTCGTCGGGGACGGTCAGCAGCACCAGGTCGGCGGCGGCCACCACGTCCTGCGGTGTCGCGACGGCCGCCTCGGGGAGGCATTCCTCGACGCGGGTCCGCGACCGGTCGGACACGGCGGTCGCGGCGACGACGCGGTGGCCCGCGCGGGACAGCGCGGCGCCGAGCGCCGTGCCGACGCGGCCGGCGCCGACGACGCCGACCGCGAGCCGCGCGGGCCTGTCCTGCGGGGCCTCCGGGCTGTTTCCGGGCACGCCGGGGGCATGTGGGTCCATCGGTTCGTTCCAGTCCTCACAGGTAGGTACCGGACGGGCGCGAACCAGAGTACCCATGGCCCCCGGTCACGCGGTCCGGAGGGTGGCGGACGCCACCCCGGCCTCCCATTCAGTCATGCGCGAGGGACTCGACGATGGACGTCCCGGCGGCGCGCCGCGCGGGCATGACGGCGGCGAGCGTCCCGGCGAGGCCGGCGAGCAGGACGAAAGCGGCGATCTGGAGGTACGGCAGGGCGAACACCGCTCCCTCGGCCATCGCGCCGGTCGCGGCCCAGCCGAACGCGATGCCGAGGGCCACCCCGGTCAGGGCGCCGATCACGGCCATGACCACGGCTTCGATCGACAGCATCCGGCGGAGCTGGCGCTTGGTGAGGCCGAGGGCGCGCAGCAGCGCCGACTCGCGGGTCCGCTCCACGACCGAGAGGGTCAGCGTGTTGGCGATGCCGAACAGCGCGATGACGATCGCGAGGCCGAGCAGCCCGCCGAAGATCAACAGCACCATGTCGATCGCGTTCTCCAGCTGCTCCTCGAAGTCGGCGGTGGACTCCACCTTCGCGGCCGGGTACGGCAGCGCGGCCTGGTCGACGGCCGTGCGCGCCCGGTCGGATGAGATCGCGTCGCTGGTCTTGACGAAGATCTCGGCCGGGTCCACGGCGCCGAAGTACCGGACGAAGTCGGCCTCGGGGACGACGATCCCGCTGAACTGGCCGCCCAGCTTGTACGTCCCGCTGATCCTGACGGGGACGGCGCCGTGCAGCGTCTTGATCTGGAGGGTCTTGCCGACCTGCCATCCCGGGACGTTCGCGGCGCTCTCGTCCACCAGGGCGGTGCCCGGCTTCAGATCGGAGACCGAACCGGTCTTCATCTTCGGCTTGGCGATCGTGCCCCACGCGGACGCGGTCACCGTGGTGATCGACGCCTCCTGACCGCCGGCCCTGGTCTCCTTGTCGCGCACCTCGACGACCTGCTCCACCTCGGGCCGCTTGCGCAGGTCGTCGCCGAGCGCGCGCGGAAGGTTCTCGGCGTTCTGGGCGGCGATCCTGAACTGGACCGGGAACTGCTCGTCCAGCTCCTTGGCCGCCGTCGCCTTGCCGCTCGCCGCGACGACCGCGAACAGGCTCATCAGCCCGACGCCGACGGTCAGCGCGATCGTGGTGGTGGCGGTACGGCGCGGGGCGCGCCGCGCGTTCGCGACCGCGAGCCGTCCGGGGACGCCGCCGAGCCGTGCCGGGATCGCGCCCGCGAACCGCCCGAGCGGGCGGACGAGCGCCGGCATCCCGGCGACCACCGCGAGGAAGAAGACGCAGCCGGAGAACGCGACGGCGAACATCGCGGTCTGGCCCTCCTTCATCACCAGCGCGCCGTACAGGCCGATCGCGAGGCCGGCGGCGCCGAGCAGGACGGCGGCGGCGGTGCGCCAGGCGCCGAGCCGGAAGCGTCCGCCGCCCGGCTCGGTCTCGGCGCGCAGGGCCTGGACGGGCGCGACGCCGGTGGCCGCGCGGGCGGGCAGCAGCGCCGACAGCACGGTCACGAGGACGCCGACCGCGAGGCCGATCAGGACCGTCCGCAGCGCGAGGGACGGCGCGGTGAGGGCGATGTTGCCGTTCAGCCTGCTGACCAGGACGAGCGCGCCCTGCCCCAGCCCGACGCCGGCGGCGATGCCGAGCAGCGAACCGGTCAGGCCCACCACCGCGGACTCGGTGAGGACGCCGCCGAAGATCTGCCGGCGGGTCGCGCCGACGCAGCGCAGCAGCGCCATCTCCCGCATCCGCTGGGCGACCAGGATCGCGAACGTGTTGTAGATGACCAGCGCCGACACCAGCATCGCGACCAGCGCGAAGATCAGCAGGCCGGCGCGGATGATCTCCGTGTCGGCGCCCGCCGCCTTCGCCAGCTTCGCGCCGAGCTCCTTGCCCGTGTAGACGCGCTGGCCGGAGCCTACGGCGGCCTTCACCGCGGCCGGCGACGCCGTGCCCGCGATGTCGATCTCCTGGTAGGTCTTCTGGCCGGTCATCCGGACCGCGGTCGCCGGGTCGAACCCGACCGCGCCGAAGATGCTCGCCTCCTGGTCGATGCCGAAGTCGACCAGCCCGACGACGCCGAACCGGTTCGGCCGGTTCTCTGCGTCCAGGACCGTCACCGTGTCACCGACGGTGAAGCCCTCACGCTTGGCGACTTTGCTGTCGATGACGGTCTCGCCACCGTTGGACGGAGGTCGTCCCTTATCGATGTCGTAGCGCAGCAGGCGGCCGGATGGCACGGACATGCCCATCGTGGGGAAGTCGCCGACCGTCTTACCGTCCTTGCCCACCAGGGCGGCCTCGCCCTTCACCGCGCCCTGGGCGTCGGTCACTCCGGGCAGGGAGCGCACCTTCTCCAACAGGGACATCGGTAGGCCGTCGGCCGCGTGCTCATCGGGGACGACGGCGACGTCGACCTTGTCGGCCGACCGTGCGAACGTCTTGGCGACGCCCTTGTTCATGGTGTCGGTCAAGACGAACGTGCCGGAAATGAAGCCGACGCCGAGGGTGATGGCCACCGCGGTGAGAAGAAGACGGAGTTTGTGGGCGCGCAGACCCGCCAGGGTCGTTTTCAGCATCACGCCCCCAGAGCCTTGAGCCGGTCCAGGACGGTCTCCGGGGTCGGCTGGAGGATCTCGGAGACGATCTCACCGTCGCGCAGGAAGACCACACGGTCGGCGTAGGAGGCGGCGACCGGGTCATGGGTGACCATCACGATCGTCTGGCCCATCTCGCGGACAGACGCGCGCAGGAACGCAAGAACCTCCGCGCCTGCCCGCGAGTCCAGGTTGCCTGTCGGCTCGTCCGCGAAGATGACTTCGGGACGGGCGACGATGGCGCGCGCGCACGCCACCCTCTGCTGCTGGCCGCCCGACAGCTCCGACGGACGGTGCCCGAGGCGGTCGCCCAGGCCGAGGACGTCCACGACCTGCTGGAACCAGGCGCGGTCCGGCTTGCGTCCGGCCAGTTCCAGCGGCAGGAGGATGTTCTGCTCGGCGGTGAGGGTCGGAAGCAGGTTGAACGCCTGGAACACGAAGCCGACCCGGTCGCGGCGCAGCAGCGTCAGCTGCCGGTCGCCCATCCGGGTGATCTCCGCGTCGCCGAGCATGATGCGGCCGCCGGTGACGGTGTCCAGCCCGGCGAGGCAGTGCATCAGCGTCGACTTCCCGGACCCGGACGGGCCCATGATCGCGGTGAACGCGCCCCGCCCGAACCCGACGCTGACGCCGCGCAACGCGTGCACGGCCGCGTCACCGGACCCGTACACCTTGGACACGCCCTCGGCGGTGACGGCCGGCGGCGCCGCGGCGGTAGGGGCTCCCCCGGGCGGGTCGGTGAACGTGCTGGTCACGGTGACTCCTTCGTGGTCTCTTCGGGCTCGGTTCGGCGCTCGGGCCGGCGCGCGCTGCCTGCTCGCTGCCTGCTCGCTCCGTACTCGCGATCGCTCGGGAACCACGCTAGGAATCCGCGGCCCCGCCGCCATCGGTCCGGCGTCCACGATCTCCGTCACTCTTACGGCCATCGGAGCCGCCCGCGTACGACCTGAGTCGTACACGCCCGTCCCCCCGCCCACCGACCCGCCCGCCGCCCCGCCCCGGAACGGCGAAGCGCCGGAGACCCGCACCTACTCGCAGGGGATGCGGCAACGGCTCGCCATAGCGCAGGC
>NZ_JBEYTW010000127.1:0-23467 GCF_040643275.1 Spirillospora sp. NPDC047418 | reverse complement strand
TCCACCTCGCCCCAAAACCGCGTTGGGTGTGGTGTGTGGGCGGCCCCCCCCCACCGCCACTCATTTGTCTTTGGCCGGGGGGGCGCCCCCCGGACCCCCGGTGTGGGGGCTCCGCCCCCACGCCCCCTCCCGGTTCAGGTTGTTGTTCGGCCCGGGGTTTGGCCTGTAGTGAGCGGCCGTCTGCGATGCAGGCGGCCGTTTTTTGTTGTCAGCCTTCGGGTGTCTGTCTCGGTAGTCATGTTTGTCGGTGGTAAGGGAGTCGGTACGATGCTCGGCTTCGGCGTCGTACTGGGAGGACGGTCGTGCCGTACCTGACGCAGCTCGCCGCGGTCGCGCGGCGTACCGGTTACCCCGTCACCGAGGTGTCCGGGTGGAAGTCGCGCGGCCATGGGCCGCAGCCGTATGTGCGCGGGATCGTCTGCCATCACACGGCCGGTGCGTCCGGTGGTGGTGACTACCCGTCGCTGGGGGTCGTCCGGGACGGGCGGCCGGGGCTGGACGGGCCCCTGTCGCAGTTCGGGCTCGGGCGGTCCGGGCGGGTCTACGTGATCGCGGCCGGGCGGTGCTGGCACAACGCGCCCAGCACGAGCGCGAACCACACGAACAGCAATTCGCTCGGGATCGAGGCGGAGAACGACGGCAGGCAGCCCTGGCCGGACGTCCAGCTCGACGCCTACAAGCGGCTGTGCGCCGAGCTGTGCGCGGAGTTCGGGCTGCCGGCCTCGCGGGTGAAGGGCCACAAGGAGGTCAACACCCAGAAGCCCGACCCGCACTCGATCAGCATGAACGCGTTCCGGGCGGACGTCGCCCGGCTCATCGAGGGAGACGACATGCCCCTGACCGACAAGGACGTGGAGAAGGTCGCGGCCGCCGTGTGGAACCTCGCGCTCGACGGGCCTCCCGGATCCTCCAGAGACCTGATGCAGGCCAAGAACGTGCTCCGGGAGACCTACGGCCGGGCGGTCGAGACGAAGGCGCTGGCCGCGCGGCTGCTCGCACAGGACCCGGCGGACGTGGACGAGGACGCCATCGCCGCCGCCGTCCTGGCGGAGCTCACCCCGGAGCGGATCGCCGCGGCGATCCCGCGCGACATCGGCGCGCAGGTCGCCGAGGCGCTGGCCGCGCGGCTCGCGGCCGGTAAGGACGCGTGACCGGCTCAAGGCCGCAGATCGGTCACTCCTCTGCCGCTCGGCATGTCGAACGGCACGGACGCCTGGTCGTGGACGATCCGCCATTCACCGTCGATCCTGCGGAAACAGAAAGTGGCCCGGACCCATATGCCCTCGGTCGCCGTACCGTTGCCGAGCCTGCCGCTGAGCCGTCCGAACCCGTGCCCGAACGCGACGTCGCCGCCCACGGTGACCGCCACGTCGCGCAGCTCATAGGCCACCTCGTCGAAGAGCGTGAACACCTTCGCCCAGTTGTTCATCTTCGCCGCTATCCCGACATGCTGCAGCGGCGGCTCGACGTCGAAGGAGACGACGTCCTCCGCGTAGACCTGCCTGAGACCGTCGAGATCCTTGGCCCGGATCCCTTCGACGATCCTGTCGAGCCGCCCCCTGATCTCGGTTTCGCTCATCTCACGCGCCTTCCCTTCGGATCGGGACCTGCACTGCTCTCACTGGTATGACGAGGCAGCCGACCGAAATGTGAGGTCCCGGGCCGTCCGGTCAGGGGTGGGTGAGGGTGGCCATGGCGCGGTCGGGTTCCCAGTGGGCTCGCAGGGACGTGATCTGGCCGGTCTCGTTCACCGTGTAGATCAGGACGCAGTCGATCGTCATGGTGGAGCCGTCCGGCGTCGTCGTGGTGATCGTGGCCACGTTGGCGCAGCAGGGACCGTTGGCGAACGAGTCGGCCACGGCGAAGCGGAAACCGGCGATGGTCGAGATGAAGTTGTCCCAGAACGCCTCGATGCCCTCGGGGCCGCGGTGGCCGTTGCCGGTGGGGTCGAGGAACGACGGGCCCACCGGGTCCTCGATCAGGGCGTCGGGGGCGAAGAGGCGCAGCCAGTCCTGTTTGCGGCCCTCGATCACGGCCTCCATGGAGGCGCGGCCCGCGCGGCGGGCCGGGTGGTCGGCCGTGGAGGCGTTCCACGCGATGGCGTCTGTAACGTGTTCCTGTTTCATGTTCCCACCTTGGCGATGACCGATTCGGCGAAGCGTTCGAGGTGCTCGATCTTCTTGGCGAGGGGCTGGGTGTCGGGGCCCTTGGCGTAGGGCGACCGGAAGCCGACGATCACGTCGGTGACGCCCTTGTCCGCCAGGCGCTTGACGCCGTCGGGCGTGTAGGCGTCCATGGAGATCACGTGGACCTCGAACGGGCCGCCCTCCTTGCCCTCCTCCTTGCGGATGTCGTTCAGCCTGGCCAGCAGGGCGTCCAGGTCGTCGCCGCCCGCGTGCATCCAGCCGTCCCCGCGGACGACCGCGCGGCGCAGGGCCGGCTCGCTGTGCCCGCCGACGAGGATCGGGAACGGGCGGGCCGGCGTCATCTTGATCGCCGGGATGTCGAAGTGCTCGCCGTGGAACTCGAAGAAGTCCCCGGTGCCGAGGCCGCGGATGATGTCGATCGCCTCGTCCATCCGCTTGCCGCGCCGCTCCCACGGGGCGCCCATCACCTGGAAGTCCTCCGGCCACGGGCTGAGGCCCACACCGAGGCCGAGCCTGCCGCCCGTCATGCACGCGATGGACATCGCCTGCTTCGCGACCAGCACGGGCGGACGGATCGGAAGCTTCAGGACGAAGGGCGTGAAACGCAGCGTCGTGGTCACCGCGCCCAGGGCCGCGATGAGGATGAACGTCTCGATGAAGGGCTTGTCCTCCAGGAACTCCCTGTTGCCGTCCGCGGTGTAGGGGTAGGTCGAGTCCGACTCCTTCGGATACACCACGGAGTCGGCGATCGACATGCTCGTGTAGCCGGCGTCCTCGGCGGCCTTGGCCAGCGGCGCGTAGAACGACGGATCGGTCATCGCCTCGGCGTAGGTGAACCTCATGCCCAGATACTAGAACGCGTTCTAGTCCAGGGCCAGGGGGCGTGGCGGTGGGGGTTGTGTTGCCGGGGGTGGGGCGGGGTGGTTCGGTGGAGGGATGGGCCGTGTCGCGATTGTCACCGGGGGGACGTCCGGGATCGGGAAGGAGATCGCGCGGGGGCTGGCGCGGGCCGGGTTCCTGGTGGGGCTCGTCTGCCGGAACGAGATGCGGGCCGCCGCGACCGTCGAGGACCTGCTCCGGGACGTGCCGGGCGCCCGGGTCGAGACGTTCCTCGGGGACCTGTCGGTGCAGCAGGACGTCCGCCGGGTCGCGGCCTCGCTGGTGGAGCGGTTCGACCGCCTGGACGTGCTGGTCGACAACGCGGGCGTGCACCTGACGCGGGCCAAGGTCAGCGCCGACGGGTACGACCGCATGATCGCGACGAACCATCTCGCGCCGTTCCTGCTGACGAACCTGCTGCTCGGCCTGCTGGAGAAGGGCGCGCCGTCGCGGGTGGTGGTCGTGGCGTCGGAGGCGCACCGGCAGGCAGGCCGGTTCGAGGTGGCGCGGCTCGCGGAGCCCGGGTCCTACGGGCCGCTGGAGTCGATGCGGGTCTACGGGCGGTCCAAGCTGCTGAACATCCTGTTCGCGCGGGAGCTCGCGCGGCGCATGGAGGGCAGCGGCGTCACCGTCAACGCGGTCTGCCCCGGCGTCGTCGCGACGGGGCTGCTGCGGAACGTGCCGGGCAGCGGACGGGCCGGGGCGCTGCTGTCGCACACCCCGTTCGTGCGGACGCCGGCGCAGGGGGCGCGGCCGGTGCTGCGGCTCGCGCTGGACGCGGAGTTCGAGGGCCGCAGCGGCGGCTTCTACAGCTCGACGCCGGGGGCCGGCCTGCTGCCGACCGCGGGGCCGCTGAAGGATCCGGAGCTCGGCCGGGCGGTCTGGGAGCGTTCGGCCCGGCTTGTGGGGCTCCCGGCCCTATAGGGTCTGGGTGCGTGAGCCAACCGCACATCCCGCAGGCGCCCGCGAAGCCGTCCGCGGTCAAGGACTTGTTCGGCGGCGCCGGCTATCTGCTGCGCGGCATCGGGTGGATGGCGCGGCATCCGGCGCAGTGGCTGTTCGGGCTGATCCCGGCGCTGATCGTCCTCGCCGTGTACGTGACCGGGCTGGTCTTCCTGGCCATGGAGATCGACGACCTCGCCGGGTGGGTGACGCAGTTCGCCGACGGCTGGGCGGACGCGGCGCGCAGGTCCGCGCGGGTCGTCGCCGGGATCGCGATCTACGGGTCCGCGCTGTTCCTGGCGCTGATCACGTTCACCGCGGTGACGCTGCTGGTCGGGGACCCGTTCTACGAGGCCATCGCGGTCCGGGTGGAGGAGTCGCAGGGCGGCGCGCCGCCGGAGCCGGACGTCCCGCTGCTCGTCCAGATCGGGCGGGCGATCAAGGACACGCTGATCATCGGGGCGATCGCGCTGGGGTTCGCGGTCGTGTTCTTCGCCTGCGGGTTCCTGCCCGTGGTGGGGCAGACGGTCGTCCCCGTGGTCGCGGCGCTCGTGTCCGGCTACTTCCTCGCCGGCGAGCTGTCGTCGGTCGCGCTGGAGCGGCGCGGGATCCTGCGCAAGGAGCGGTTCGCGCGGATGAGGGCGGACCGGCCGCTGGTGGTCGGGTTCGGCACCGCGACTTTTGTGGTGTTCCTCATTCCCCTGGGCGCGGTGCTGGCGATGCCCGGCGCGGTCGCCGGGGCCACGCTCATGGCGCGTGAGCGCCTCGCGGACGACCCGCTGGTCGCGGTGGGTGGCGAGGGCATGACGCGGCATCACTGATGCGATAGGAAGTCGTGTCCTGAGCGTGATTGCGCGCGGGATGTCCAGTACGGATCTTCGCGTAACGTGTGCCGCATGTCCGATCAGGGGGAGCGCGGTGTGCGCTGGACCGAGATGAGCGAGAGCGAGCCGCGGGACGAGTCCCGGCCCGATTCCGGCGCCGAGAACGCGACCGGCCCGCAGGCGGCCTTCCCCGAGCCCGGGGCTCCCGAGGTGTTCATGCCCGCGCCGACCGGCTCGCCGGAGTACGGCGACGACCAGGCGTCGCACGACGTGTGGGGCCGGGTCGAGCGGACGCCGCAGCACGAGTTCGAGGCCCCGTCCCCGGAGCCGGACGACCGGGACGCCGATGACGTCAAGGTCGCGCCCGTCCCCCCGAAGGCGCTCGGGGCCGAGGACGACGCGCGCCAGTGGGAGGGTTCGCTCTTCGACGAGGGCGGCGCGGGCGAGGGCGGGGGCGTGTCCAACTACGTCCCGGCCGTCCCGACCGGGTCGGGGCAGCCCGCGAAGCCGGGCAAGCCGAGCAGCGGCAACTGGCAGATGCCCGACTGGATGGCGGACGAGGACTCCGCCGACGCCAAGCTCGGCGGCTCCCCGAAACCGTCCCGGGACGAGCTGGACGACGGCGCCGGCCGGTCCCGGCTGGTGCTGTTCGGCGGCGTCGGGCTGCTGGTCGTCGCGCTGGTCGCGGCCGGTGCCGTCTACTTCACCAAGAGCGGCGGCGACTCCGCGGAGCCGGCCGGGAACGCCGACCAGCGGGCGGCGGCCGAGCAGTCGGAGGCGGCGCAGGTACAGCTTCCGCCGGACAAGCCGCTCGCGCGGTTCCCCGGCACGCCGAGCCGGATGCTCGGCCGGGTGAACGACGCCCATTCCGGGCTGTCGTATCCGCGGCTCGCGGCGCCCTGGCAGGTGCCGACCAAGCAGAACAAGCTGGGCACGGCGGGATGGTCCGGGCAGCAGATCCTGGTCACCGAGAAGCGCGCCCAGCAGCTCTGGTACGGGCAGCTGCTCACCGGCACGCTGCACCCGGGCATGCAGAGCGCCTACCAGGGTCCGGACAGTGTGAAGAACGTCACCGCCCTCGTCGCGCAGAGCTACGAGGCGCAGTACTACGCGTTCCCGCACAAGACGGCGCCGCTGGCGTCGCAGGCGCTGCACGTGGGCGGGCGCAAGGGCTGGCTGATCGCGTCCTACCTGACCTACCAGCGGACCGGGGTGCGGGCGACCGGCGAGATCGTCGCGACCGCGGTGATCGACACGGGCCGGCCGACCCCGGCGGTGGTGTTCGCGTCCATGCCGAACACGCACAAGCAGCGCTGGCCGGACGTGAACGAGTTCTTCACCCACCTGAAGCTCGTGCCCTGACCTGCCCGACAGGACATACCGAATAGCGTTCTAATAGGCTGGGCCACCCCGAGGAGAGGTGTGGCCATGGCGATCGGGCTGACCGAGGACCACGAGGCGCTGGCGGCGTCGGTGCGCGGGTTCGCGGAGCGGAACATCACCCCGGAGAAGGTGCGGGCGGCGGACGCCGGGTTCTGGCCCGCGCTCGCCGCGCAGGGCTTCCCGGGCGTCCACCTTCCCGAGCCCGTCGGCGACGGGTTCGGCCTCGTGGAGCAGGCCGTCGTCCTGGAGGAGCTCGGACGGGCGCTCGCCCCCGGCCCGTACACGCCGACGGTGCTGGCGGCGACGATCCTGAGCGCCGCCGGCGGCGACGTGCGCGGGCTCGCCGACGGCTCCATGACGGGGGCGGCCGGGCTCTCGGGCAGCCTGGAGCGGGACGGCTTCACCGTCTCCGGCACGATCCAGCCGGTGCTGGGCGCGCCGCTGGCGGACGTGTTCGTGCTCCGCGCCGGTGACGATTGGGTCGTCCTCTTCAAGGGCGACGTCACGGTGGAGCCGCTGGAGTCCCTCGACATCACGCGTCCGGTGGGGGCGGTCACGGTCGATCGGGTGACCGTCCCAGAGGAGCGTTTCCTGGGTGAGGTGGACGGACGTGCCTTCGCCACCGTCCTGCTGGGCGCGGAGGCGTGCGGCGTTGCGGGACGTGCACTGGACGACGCCGTCGCCTACGCCAAGCTCCGCGAGCAGTTCGGCCGTCCCATCGGCCAGTTCCAGGGCATCAAGCACAAGTGCGCCCGGATGCTCATCGCCGTGGAGCGCGCCAGGGCCGCCGTATGGGACGCGGCGCGCGCCCTGGACGAACCCGAGGAACAACGTGCCTACGCCGTCGCGGTCGCCGCGGCGCTCGCGGCCGACGCCGCGGTCATGTGCGCCGAGGGCAACATCCAGGTCCACGGGGGCATCGGCTACACCTACGAGCACGACGCCCACCTCATCTACCGGCGGGCCCTGACGCTCCGCGCGCTCATGGGGCGGGCCGGCGGGCACCGCGCCGACGTCGCCGCGCTCGCCGTGCGGGGCGTCCAGCGGCCGATGAGCATCGAGCTGGACGAGGACGCCGAGCCCGTCCGCGAGGAGGTCCGCGCCCGCGTCGCCGAACTGGCCGAGATGGAGCCCCTCCAGCAGCGGGCCGCGATGGCGGAGGGCGGCTGGGTGACGCCGCACCTGCCGAAGCCGTGGGGGCGCGCCGCCGGGCCGCTGGAGCAGATCGTCGTCCAGCAGGAGCTGACGGCGGCGAAGGTCCGCCCGGTGCCGCTGATGATCGGGGCGTGGGTCGTCCCGTCACTGGTCCAGTACGGGACGCCGGACCAGCGGGAGCGGTTCCTGCCGCCGACGCTGCGCGGCGAGATCATCTGGTGCCAGCTGTTCTCCGAGCCCGGCGCGGGCTCCGACCTCGCCGGGCTGCGCACCCGCGCCGAGCGCGCCGAGGGCGGCTGGACGATCACCGGCCAGAAGATCTGGACGTCCCTCGCCCGCGACGCGCAGTGGGGCATCTGCGTCGCCCGGACCGACCCCGACCGGCCCAAACACGACGGCATCACCTACTTCCTGGTCGACATGACGTCGCCCGGCATCGAGATCCGGCCGCTGCGCGAATGCACTGGCGACGCCGTGTTCAACGAGGTGTTCCTGGACGGCGTGTTCGTCCCGGACGAGCTCGTCGTCGGCCCCGTCAACGCCGGCTGGCGGGTCGCCCGGACCACGCTCGCCAACGAGCGCGTCGGCCTGACCAGCAGCTTCCAGCTCGGCGGCGACCTGCCCAAGCTGCTCGAACTCGCCGCCGCGCTCGGCCTGGACGGCGACCCGGTCGTCCGGGACGGCCTCGGGCGGCTCGCCTGCGACGCGCACTCGTTCAACCTGCTCGGCCTCCGCGCCACGCTGAAGCAGCTGTCGGGCACCGACCCGGGCGCGACGGCGAACGTCCGGAAACTGGTCGCGATGGAGCACGGCCAGCAGGTCACCGAGTTCGGGTTCACGCTCCTCGGCGAGGAGGGCGCGCTGACCGGCGGCCGGAAGGACGGCCTGCGCGCCCGCTGGACCCGGTACCTACTCGCGTCCCGCGCCATGAGCATCGGCGGCGGCACCACCGAGGTCAACCTGAACGTGATCGGCGAGCGCATCCTCGGGCTGCCCCGGGACCCCGACCCGGGGCGGTAGCGGACGCCGTCCCCCTGACCGGCAACCGCAGGGCGGCAGGTCGGGTAGCGTCCAGGCTCACAGGGGAGAGCGGGCCATTTGAACGAGCGGACGCGGCATCTCGCTGCCGCACTGACCGGGCTGGGGCTCGGGCTCGCGGCACTGGGGCCGGGGCTCGCGCCGGGGTTCGTGCTGTCCTACGACATGGTGTTCGTGCCCGGCCCGTCGTTCACGGACCTGACGTTCGGGCTGACCGGGATCGTGCCCCGGCACGTCCCGAGCGACGCGTTCGTCACCGCGCTCGCCCACGTCGTCCCGGCGGACGCCGCGCAGAAGCTCGTCCTGCTGGCGGTCTTCGTGATGGCGTGCACGTCGGCGGCGTCGCTGGTGCCGTCCCGCCGCCTCCTGCCGCGCCTGGCCGCCGGGGTCTGCTACGCCTGGAACCCGTTCGTCGCCGAACGGCTCCTGCTCGGCCAGTGGGCGCTGCTGCTCGGCTACGCGGCCCTGCCGTGGGTGGTGGCGGCCGCCGCCCGGACGGGCGAGCCCGGCGGCGGGCGCCGGCTCGTCCGGACGCTGCTCCCCGCCGCCATCGGCGGCTTCGCCGCGCTGACCGTCACCGGGATCACGGCCCTCACCGTCGCCCTGGTGACCGGTGGCGCCCGCGCTCGCGCCGGGCTCCGGGTCGTGGCGGCCGTGGGGGTGCTGAGCCTGCCGTGGCTGGTCCCGGGAGTGCTGCGCCCGGCGGGGCTGCCGGGGGACGGCGCGGCCGTCGGCCTGTTCGCGGCCAGGGCGGACACGCCGTTCGGGACGCTCGGGAGCCTCCTCCTGCTCGGCGGAGTGTGGAACGGCGAGACGGTGCCGGCCGGCTACGGGGCGCCCGTGACCGCGGCGATCTGGCTGCTCGTGGTGGTCGTCGCGCTCGCCGCCTACTGGCGGTGGTGCCGGGAGCCCGTGTGGTGGCGCGGCGCCGCGATCGCGGCGGTGACCGGGTTCGCGGTCGCGGCCTTGGGGGCGGTCGCCGCCCCCGTCCTCGAAGGGCTCATCGGGCTCTGGCCGGGGTTCGCCGTGCTGCGGGACGGGCAGCAGTACGTGGCGCCGCTCGCCGTGGTCGTCGCGGTCGGGCTCGGTGTCGCCGCCGACAGGGCCGCCGAGGCGAGGTGGCCGGGGGTGGCCGCCGCGGCGATGGCCGTGCCGGTGTTCCTGCTGCCGACGCTCGCGTGGGGCGCGGCGGGCGAGTTGCGGGCCGTCCAGTATCCGGACGACTGGGCGCGCGCGAGGCAGATCATCGACGGCGACCGCGAGCCGGGCGACGTGCTCGTCCTGCCCTGGGCGTCGTACCGGAGCTACTCCTGGAACCACGGCCGCCGTGTCCTCGACCCGCTGCCCCGCTACCTGCGGCGACGCGTCATCGTGGACGACGCCGTGACCGTGGGCGGCACCACCGTCCCGCCCGAGGACCCGAGGGCCGTCCGGCTCGCGCCGGTCGCGAAGACGGGGACGCCGCAGGCCGCGACGCTCCGTGACGCGGGCATCCGGTTCGTCGTGGTCGACGCGGAGACCGGTTCGGTCCGTCCGTCGGGCGCGGCCACGCCCGTGCTGCGAGGCGCTGACCTGGTCGTCTACCGGATCGATGGGGCCGCTGAGGCGCCCGTGGAGACGGTGCCGGCAGCGCCGGTCGTGATCGCGTGGGGCATCATGAGTCTGGTCGTTTTCTGGTCATTCCTGGGCTCAGGTACTACTCTGAGCCTTCCGTTACTCGGCAGTATCGAGCCCCGCAGCCCCCAACACCGACGAAGGACCCCCTGATGCGCATCGCCATCGCCGCGTTGGTCGGCGTTCTGCTCGCCGCCGGAGCGTCGTTCGGCACGGTCCAGCTGGTGAACGCCTCCCAGCAGGACCCGGTGATCAAACCGCTGTACAACTACGGCTCCCGGTGACCTGTAGGCCCTGATGGGGACCCGGCGTGACGGCCCCGCCCTCCTGGAGATCGTCGTTCCCGCCTACAACGAGGCCGACCGGCTTCCGGCTGGGCTGGCGCTGCTGTGCGACAAGCTCGCCGGCCTCCCGCTGCGCGCGGAGGTCATCGTCGTCGACAACGCCAGCACCGACGGGACGGCCGGCATCGTCGAGGCATGGGACGGCCCGGTGCCGGTGCGGCTGGTCCGCTGCGAGCGCCGGGGCAAGGGGGCGGCGGTCCGGGCCGGGCTGCTGGAGACGCGGGCCCCGTACGTGGGGTTCATGGACGCCGATATGGCAACAGACCTCGCCGCGCTGGACGAAGCCATCGTCCTGCTGCGCGAGGGCCGCCCGGTCGTGGTCGGGTCAAGGCGCCACGGTCGGTCGGTCGTCCAGGGATACGCGCTGCCGGTCAGGCGGCTCGGTGCCATCACGTTCAACCGGGTCGTCCGCGACATGGTCGGCGGCATCCAGGACACCCAGTGCGGGTTCAAGTTCTTCGACGGATCGCTCGGCCGGGCCGCCGCCGAGCAGCTGCGCACGACCGGTTTCTCGTTCGACGTCGAACTGCTGGCCCACTGCGTGCGGCGCGGGGCGTCCGTGACGGCCATTCCGGTGGTCTGGCGTGACCGTCCGGGGTCGACGTTCTCGGTCCGGCGTCATTCTCTGCAATGCCTGCTGGACCTCGCGCGGATCCGCGCGCGCGCCGGTTTCCGTATGCCCGGTGTTCCGGCGACGCCGATCATCCCTGTCGTGCCGGTCCGGGCGATCCTCGCCGAGCCGAAGCTCCCTGAGCCGCGTCCGGTGCCGATGCCCGTCGCGGAGCAGGTGGCACCGAGCGCCCAGTCGGGATGAGCAGGGGACTGCGGCTGGCGGTCGTCAACTGGAGGGATCCATGGCATCCCTCCGCCGGCGGCGCCGAACGGTACGCCTGGGAACTCGCGCGCAGGTTCGCCGGTCACGGGGATCGCGTCCACTACGTGACGTGCAGGGCACCCGGGCAGAAACGCACCGAGCGCGTCGACGGCGTGGAGTTCGTGCGCCTCGGCGGACGATTCACCGTCTACCCCCTCGTCCTGCTGTGGATGCTGGGTCATCGTCGCCGCTTCGACGCGGTCATCGACTGCCAGAACGGCATCCCCTTCTTCACGCCGTGGGTGCTGCGCCGCCGTGTACCGGTGTTCTGCGTGATCCACCATGTACACGACGCCCAGTTCGGGTTGTACTTCCCCCGGTGGCTGGCCTGGCTCGGGCAAGTGCTGGAGGGGCCGGTGAGCCGCTGGACGTACCGGCGGCACGCGTTCGTGGTCGTATCGCCGTCCACGCTGCGGGCCGTCAGGGAACGGCTCGGGTGGACGGGGCGCGCCCACGTCGTCCACAACGGGTCGTCGGTCGCGGAACCCGGCGGCGTGGTCTCGGAGCCCGCCGGACACCCGGACCTGGTGTGCGTGACGCGTCTCGTCCCGCACAAGCGGCTTCACCTGCTTCTCGACCTCGCGCAGAGCCTCGCCGGCACCCGTCCCGGGCTCAAGCTCCACATCGTGGGGGACGGGCCTGAAGCGCCCGCGCTGGAGACCGCCATCGGCGCGCGCGGCCTGGACGGCGTCGTCGTCGCGCACGGATACGTCCCCGAGAACATCAAGGCGGCCCTGGTCGCCCGCGCCGACCTGCATCTCAGCACGTCCCAGGGGGAGGGCTGGGGCCTCAGCGTGATCGAGGCCGCGGCGCTGGGCGTCCCGACCGTCGCGTTCGACGTGGACGGCCTGCGCGACGCCGTCCGCGACGGGGCCACCGGATGGCTCGTCCGGGAGGGCGGTGACCTGGCCGATTCCGTCGAGCGCGCCCTCAAGGAGCGGGACGATCCCACGCTGCGCGAGCGGATGGCCACGGAATGTCAGAGGTGGGCGGCAGAGTTCGACTGGGCGCGCACCGCCGACCGGATGCGCGACCTGATCACCGAGGCCGTCCGGGGTGCGAGCCGCCGCCGGTACCGTGGCGGGCACCCTGGCTGACGTCCCGGGGGACTACGGAGAGGGGCAGAGGGCGAGGATGGCCGTGGGAGAGGCGAACCCGTCCCGCGCCGGCGCGTCCGGACGGGCCGCCGCGGGCGGGTCCGCCGGGCCCGGCGCGCCGGACCCGGCCGCGCGGCTGCGGGAGCGGCTGCGCGTGCTGGCGTGCTGCCTCGCGCTGACCGCGATCGCGTTCGGCACCCGGCCCGGCGCCATCCTCGCCGACACCAAGATCGACATGGCGGTGAACCCGCTCGGGTTCCTCGGCCGCGCCCTCCACCTGTGGGACCCCGAGCAGTTCGGCCAGCTGCAGAACCAGGCCGTCGGCTACCTGTTCCCGATGGGCCCGTTCTTCGCGCTCGGCGACCTGGTCGGCATGCCCGCCTGGATCACCCAGCGGTTCTGGCTGTCGCTGCTGATGTGCCTGGCGTTCCTCGGCACGTGGCGGCTCGCCGGGCGGCTCGGCATCGGCGGATCCGCCCAGGACCGGCACGGGCAGTGGACCCGGCTGTTCGCGGCGGCGGCGTACGCGCTCGCCCCGAACGGGCTCGCCACCCTCGGCCAGATCTCCTCGGAGTACCTGCCGGTCGCGCTGCTGCCGTGGATCGTCCTGCCGCTGGTCGGCGCGGCGTCCGGGGAGGGCGGGCGGCTCCGGGCCGCGGCCCGGTCCGGGCTGGCGATCGCCTGCTGCGGCGGGATCAACGCGACCGCGACCATCGCCGTCCTCATCGTTCCGTTCATGTACATCGTGACGCGGCCGCGCGGGTCGTTCCGCGTCCGGATGCTCGCCTGGTGGTCGGCCGCCGCGGGCGCCGCGACCGCCTGGTGGCTCGCCCCGCTGCTGCTCACCGGCACCTACGGGTTCTCCTGGCTGACCTACACCGAGAAGGCCGCGACGACGACCGGGCCGACCGGCCTGGTCAACGTGCTGCGCGGCGCGGAACGCTGGGTCAACTACCTGGTCGTGGACGGCCAGGTCTGGTGGCCGGTCGGGCACGGCCTCTCGCTCAGCCCCGTCCCGGTGATCTTTACCGGCGTCGTCGCCGCGCTCGGCCTCGCCGGGCTGCTGGCCCGGCTGCTGCCGGAGCGGACGTTCCTGCTGCTCACCCTGCTGGCCGGCGTCGCGATCGTGTCGATGGGCCACATCAGCGACATCCCGGGCCCGTTCGCCGCCCAGCTCCGCGACCTGCTGGACGGCCCGCTCGCGCCGCTGCGCAACCTGCACAAGTTCGACGCCGTCGTCCGGCTGCCGCTCGCGTTCGGCCTCGCCCACCTGCTCACCGCGGCCGGCCGGGCCCTGCGGGACCGCAGGGCCCGCACCGCGCGGGTCCGCGGCCTCGGCGACGGGACCGGCCCGGCGTTCGGCATCACGCCGCGGGCGCTGCTCAGCCTGCCGGTCGCCGCCGCCGTCGCGCTCGGCGGCATCGGCCTCACCGCCGCCTCGCACGGCCTGTCCGGGCCCGGCGACTTCAAGGAGGTGCCCAAGTACTGGCGCGACGCGGCGTCGTGGATCAACGCGCGGGCCGGTCAGCAGGGCGTGCTCGCCGTCCCCGGGGCGCCGTTCGGCGAGTACCTGTGGGGCCGGCCGATGGACGACATCGTCCAGCCCCTGCTGACGGCGCGGTGGGGCGTCCGGCAGCTCGTCCCGGCCGGGTCGCCCGGCTACACGCGGGCGCTGGACGCCATCGACCTGCAGGTCCGGTCCGGGCAGGGCTCGCCGGGGCTGAGCGACTTCCTCGGCCGGATGGGCGTCCGCTACGTCCTGGTCCGCAACGACCTGCGGCGCGAGACGCTGCGCGGCGCCTGGCCCGCCCGCCTCCACCAGGCCCTGGGCGACTCGCCCGGCCTGCGCAGGGTCGCCGCGTTCGGCGCGCCCGTCGGCGGCGGCAACGAGGACGCGGTCACCGACGTCGACCAGCGGTACCCGCCGCTCGAGGTGTACGAGGTCGAGGGCGCCGCCGACGTCGCGAACCTGACCCCCGCGACCGACCCCGTCCGCGTGTACGGGGGGCCGGAGTCGCTGCTCGTCCTGGCCGACGACAAGGCACTGCCGGACGGCCCCGTCCTGCTGGACGACGACGCCCCCGACCTGGGCGGTACACCGGTCGTGACCGACTCGCCCCGGCTGCTGCACCGCAACTTCGGCGAACTGCACCAGACGTCCGAGACGCTGTCCTCCGCCCGGCGGGGCGAGGCGACCGACGTCCTCGACAAGGGCTGGAAGCAGTACACGACCCACGTCACCTATGGCGGCGGTGTCCGCGACGTTACGGCGTCCACCTCGGCGGGCGGCGACGACGTGATCCCGCAGTCGCGCAAACCCGAGGCGGTCCCGTACGCCGCGTTCGACGGCGACCGGCTGACGGCCTGGGAGACCGGCGGCTGGAACGGGCCGGTCGGGCAGTGGCTGCGCGTCGACTTCGACCGGGCCCGCGACGTCCGGCGGCTGACCGCGACGCTCGTGCAGAACTCCGCGCTCGGGCCGGCGGTCTCGCGCGTCGCCGTCGAGACCGAGAACGGGCGCCTGGAGCAGGACGTCCTGCAGAGCGCGAACCCGCAGGTCCTCCGCGCGCCCGAGGGCCCCACCCGCTGGCTGCGGCTCCGCGTCACCGCGCTCGCCTCCAAGCCGATCGTCCCGGCGTTCGCGCGTGCGGCGATCGCGGAGGTGGCGATCGGCGGCGTGACACCGACCCGCACGTACACGATGCCCGCCCCCGCCGGGATCGACGGCCCGGCGACGTTCGTGATGAGCCGGGTGCCGGGCGCGACCGGCGAATGCATGAAGGGCAGCGCCCGGTGGGTGTGCTCGCCGTCGCTCGGCTCCGGCGACGAGGAGGGCGGGGGCTTCGACCGGACGTTCACCTCGGCGGTGACCGGCAAGGCGCCCCTCACCGGGACGGCGGTCCTCACCGACCGGCAGCTCATCGACCGGTACACGGCCGTACACGGCCAGCCGGCCGTCGCCGCCAGTTCCACCCTGTCCGGCCACCCGGCGGACCAGCCGCGCTCCGGTTTCGACGGCGACCCGGCGACGTCGTGGATCGCGGGCGAACGCGACGAGGAACCCACCTACGCCGTCCGATGGCACGGCCGCAAGCGGGTGTCCACGGTGACGGCCACCCGTCCGCCCGGCGCGGCGGGCCCGGTCCGGCTGCGGGTCGAGGGCGCGAACGGCCAGTCCCGCGAGGGCCTGTCGGACGCGGACGGCACGCTGTCGTTCGCGCCGATGACCACCGACCGGCTCAAGATCACCTTCTTCCAGGACGGCCGCACCCAGCCGGTGCAGCTCACCGAGCTGACCGTCCCCGGCGTGCAGCCGTTCCCGGACGTGCGCGCCTACCCGCTGGAACTCCCCTGCGGCTACGGCCCGAAACTGCGCGTCACCCCGTCCGCGACCGGCCCCGGCACGGCACGGGTCGTCCAGACGAAGGCGGCCGGGACGCTCGGCGATCTGCTCGCCGGGCGGCCGCTCCGGTTCAGTGCCTGCAAGGGGGCCGTGCTCACCAAGGGCCCGAACCACCTGACGGCGGTGCCGTTCGACACCTACCGCGTCGACACCGTGACGGTCGGGGCCAAGCCGGGGCCGGACGCCGCCGCCCGGCCGCCGCAGCAGGTCAAGGTCGTCAGCTGGGGCTCCAGTTCCCGCGAGCTGGAGGTGGACGCCGCCACCGCCTCGTTCCTCACCGTGAACGAGAACTTCAACGCCGGCTGGCGGGCGACCGCCGGCGGCACCGAGCTGCGGCCCGTCCGGCTGGACGGGTGGAAGCAGGGCTGGCTCGTCCCCGAAGGCACCAGCGGTGTCGTCGAGCTGACCTACCTGCCCGACCGGGCCCAGCGGATCGTGGTCGTCGCCGGGCTGAACCTGCTGCTCGTCCTGCTGATCGCCGCGCTGTGGCCGGGCCGGCCGGGGCGCCGCCGCCCCGATCCGCGCGGCGCGGTCGCCGGGACGGGCTGGCCCGCGTGGGCGGCGTTCGGGCTCGCCGCCGCGCTCGGCGGCTGGATCGCCGGGCTGCCCGGCCTCGCCGCCGCCCTCGGCGTCGCGGCCCTGTGCGGCTGGGCCCGCACCCGCCGCTCCGCGGTGCCGCGCGCGCTCGCGTCCCCGTGGCCGGTCGCGCTCGCCATGCTCGCCGGGACCGGCTGCCTCGCCGCCGCGATGTGGCTGGACCTGCTCGACAACCCGGCCGCCCCGTCCGGTCCGCTCGGCGACATCGCGCCCCAGCTGCTCGGTCTCGCCGTCGTCGGCCGGATCGCGGTCGAGCTGTGGCGGCCGAAACCGCCGCGCGGCGGCGACTCGGGCGGGTCGATCTCGCTCAGCTGGACGGCACCCGGGCAGGGGCCCGGCGGACCCGGTCCGGGCGCCGGGTCAGCCGCTGGACCGGCCACTCCACCAGGTAGTAGCTCAGAGTCCCCGCTGCGATGGACGCCGCCGCCAGCAGCGGCAGATCCGTCAGCACGTCCCCCCGGAAACCCCGGTCCGTCACGTCGTACCAGAAGACGATGATCAGCAGCTGCCACAGGAACACGCCGTAGGAGATCCGGCCGAGGAACCGCATCACCCGGTTGCCGAGGATCGCGCCGAGCGCGGGCTGCCCGGCCGGTGCCAGCGCGACCGGCGCCACCAGCGCCGCCGCGCACAGCCCGAACACGACGAGGTGCAGGGTGGCCGTCCAGAACATGTCCGGCGTCTGGAGGCTGAGCGGCCCGGCCGCCGGTGTCGCCGCGACGACGTACAGCATCGCCGCCGCGGCCCAGCACGCCGCCCACGAGTCCGACACGGCCCGGCACAGCGCCGCGACCGGGCGCCGCTCGTCCAGCCGCGCCCACACCGTCACCACCGCGAGCGCCATCCCGATCGCGAACCAGACGAAGTACCGCGGAAGCCACAAGCCCATCTGCGTGTGCCGTTCCGGGACGAACATGAGGGCCGACCAGGGGAACGACAGCGACGCGTAGACGCCGATGCCGATCAGCAGCCGCCGGGCCCGGACGCCCACGTCATGGGTCCGCACCCGGCGCGCGTACCAGGCGAGGGCCGCCGCTGTGAACGGCAGCGTGACGTACCAGCCGACCTCGACGACGAGGCTCCAGCACTGCCCGAGCTCCGCCGGCCCCAGGTCGCCGTTCCACCACATGTCGGGCAGATAGGTCTGCGTGAGCGTGAGCAGCGAGATCCATGTGCCGGGGTCGCCGATGTGCTCCCGGCCCGCCGTGACCATGAAGGCGACGATCACGGCCCAGTAGGCGGGCATGATGCGGAACACGCGTTTGCGCAGGTAGGTGGACGTGCGCGGCCCGGCCCTGCCGTCCAGGGCGGCCGCCGCCCACGGGCGGTAGAGCAGCAGCCCGGACAGCGTGAAGAAGATCGGCACGCCGACCTGTCCGCCGTTGTACAGCCACCGCGGCCCGTCCGGGTTGGTGATGGACCCCGCCGCGCTCGCGACGTGGAAGACCAGGACCGCGAGCGCGGCCACGGCACGCAGCCCATCGAGCGTGTCCTGGTGGCCGGAGATCGGCGGCGGCGCCGGCCTGCTCACCGTTCCTTCTTCCGCAGCACCAGGACGAGGTTCCACGTCGCGACCTCCCGCAGCCCGGGCACACGGACCACGCCCTCCGCCCAGCGCGGGTGGTAGCGCGGCACGGCGTCCAGGACCCGCACGTCATCGCGCCGCCGGGCCCACGCCAGTGCCGACGCGACCGACACGGGATGCAGGTTGCGGCCGAACAGGTTCTTCGGCGGACGCCCGGTCCGCCGCTCGTACCAGCGCGCCGCCCGGTCGCCGCCCAGGTAGTGCCACGGCGAGGTCTCGTGCCCGCCCCACGGGGACAGCCAGTTGGTGAACGACAGGAAGACCGTCCCAGCGGGCCTCGTGACCCGCACCATCTCGTCGGCCATCCGCCACGGGTCGGGGACGTGCTCCAGGACGTTGGACGAGAAGCACACGTCGGCGGCCCCCGTCCGGAACGGCAGCGCCAGGGCACTGGCGACGAGCTGGTTCGACGTGCGCTCGCCGTGCGCGGTCAGCTCCGCGTGATCATGGTCGATCCCCGTGCAGCGCGCCCCGGCATCGGCCAGCGCCCGCGCGAAGAACCCGAACCCCGTCCCCACGTCGATGACGGTCGCACCCCGCAGATCGGCGTACGACCCGAGTTGCGCGACGGTGTCCCGCGCCATCAGGTCGTAGAAGTACTCCGGCTCACTCCGCTCCCGCCGGAACGCACTGAGCAACCGCACGGACCGCGCCAACGTCGCACAATGCCGCGGCAGGGCCGGCCACCCACCCCGTCCGTTCGCCGCGTCCACCGCACGAGGTCCAACAGCCCCATCGCGCCCGGCCTCGCCGCGCGCGGCCGACTGGTCGTGTGCCGCCGAGGTCACTGATCACCTCACATGGGGGGACGCCGGGGTAACGGGGAGCTTACCGGCCAGTACTAACGCGCGGACAGATCTCCACCGAACAAGGGGGCCGCCGTCGCGCACTGCGGTGAGGGTCGGGGCCTAGCCTGGCAGCGCTGGTCTTATTGGACTGGCGGTTTGAGAGGTCCTGTAGGGTACTTCGGACATGCCGGACCCGGCCTCTCGGCCGTTGATGATGACGACGGCAGTCCCGGAGGTGTTCATGCGGCGACCGGTCGGCCTTGTCCTGATCGGCCTGGGGGCCTTCTTCCTGGCGCTCGCGCCGCTGGTCCGCTTCTACGTGGCCGACCAGGTGATCGTCGCGCCGCTGAACCAGTACCAGGTGACGATGCTGGAGTCGAAGGACGCCACGTACTTCGACCAGGCCGACCTGAAGCTGAAGACCGGCGTCACCCTGATGGCGAAGAACACCGTCCGCGGTGACGTCCGCGCCAACGAGGGCGACAACGACATCGCCGTCTGGGACTCCACGACCAACATCTACGACCAGGCCAAGCCGGACAAGCCCGTCCAGATCCAGGGCTTCCGGATCGCCTTCGACCGGCGGACGAGCGTCCTGGTCAACTGCTGCGGCGTCAACGTGGACGGCGACAACGCCGTCCGGATGGCAGGGTACGGGCTGCTGTTCCCGCTCGGGAACGTGCAGAAGCGCGACTACCCGTTCTTCGACACGACGACCAAGCAGTCGGCGCCGATGGTGTTCGGCGACGTCGAGAAGGTGCACGGGCTCACCACCTACCGGTTCACCCAGACGATCCCGCTGACGAAGACGGCCGCGCTCGACACGAAGCTGCCCGCCAAGATGCTGGGCCTGCCCGAGGACGCCGGCAACCAGAAGGTGGACCGTTACACCGAGGCCTACAACACCGTCTGGGTCGACCCCCGCACCGGCATCCCGGTGAAGCACCGCAAGAACATCCGCAGCACCGTCCAGACGGCGGACGGCAAGGGCCGGATGATCGTCGCCCAGGCCGACCTGGTCAGCGTCGACAAGGACCAGAAGGCCATGGTCGACATGTCGAACGGCAAGGCGCTGCAGATCGACATGGTGCGCAGCTACCTCCCCGCCGGCGCCATCTTCCTGGGCCTGATCCTGCTGTTCGTCGGCGGTTACCTCGGCCTGGCCCGGCGCGAGCCGCCGCCCATCGAGACGCCTCGCCGCCCCGACGGCAAGTTCGGCGACATGGCCCCGCCCGCCCCACCCAAGCCCCCGACCCCGGCCCCGGCGGCGGGCCCGCCCGCCCCCCAGCCACCCCCCGCCCCGCCGCCCGCCCGCCGCCCGGCCCCCACCAGCCAACGCCAACGCCGCAAGGCCACCGGCCCCTCCAAACGCCGCTGACCCCCGCGCCCCCCAATCCCGCCGTCACGACGCGCCACCGGTGGTCACCCCGCAAGTCACGCGGACCGTGTGGCCTGACCATGGCAACGCCCCACACGAGGCCGCCCGCGCCGCAACAACGGCCTGCACACGGCCGGGTGTGGGGCTTCTTCGTGGGTGGGTGCGGCTTTGGGGCGGGGGTGGGGTGGCGGTTCGGGCCTGGCCCGGGGGTGTGCGGGGGGCGCGTGGTCGTGGTGGGTTACTGATACGCGTTCTAGTCTCGTTGAGGGTCCGGTGGGCTTGTGCGGCTGGGTCGAGATTTGTAAGTAGAACCTGTTGCAGTTTTGCGGGAGCGCGCTTAGGGTCGAGGCTGTGCGGACACGAGTCACCGAACTATTCGGCATCGAGTACCCGATCTTTGCGTTCAGTCACTGCCGCGACGTGGTCGCGGCGGTGAGCCGCGCCGGCGGCATGGGCGTCCTCGGCGCCCTGCACTTCACCCCCGAGGAGCTCGAGCTCGAGCTCAAGTGGATCGACGAGCATGTCGGCGGCAAGCCCTACGGCGTGGACGTGGTCATGCCCGCCAAGTACGAGGGCGCCGACCTCGGCGACGCCGAGGAGATGCTCGGCAAGCTGCAGGGGATGATCCCGGCCGAGAACCGGAAATTCCTAGAGGAGCTGCTCGCCGAGCACGGCGTCGAGCCGTCCAGCGACACGGCGACCAAGGCGCTGCTCGGCTGGACGGACCAGACCGCCCGGCCGCAGGTCGAGGTGGCGCTGAAGCACCCGATCGCGCTGCTGGCGAACGCGCTCGGCCCGCCCCCGGCGGACGTCGTCGAGCAGGCCCACGAGCACGGCGTCAAGGTCGCGGGGCTCGCGTCCAACGCGCGGCATGCGCGCAAGCAGGTCGAGGTCGGCGTGGACATCATCGTCGCGCAGGGCACCGAGGCCGGCGGCCACACGGGCGACGTGTCGACGATGGTGCTGATCCCCGAGGTCGTGGACGCCGTCGGCGAGGACACCATCGTGCTCGCGGCGGGCGGCATCGGGCGCGGCCGGCAGATGGCGGCGGGCATGGCGCTCGGCGCGGACGGCGTGTGGACGGGCTCCATCTGGCTGACCGTCGACGAGGCCGACACCCCCGAGCGGGCGCTGCCGAAGCTGCTCAACGCCACCTCGCGCGACACCGTCCGGTCGCGGGCCTGGACGGGCAAGCCCGCGCGCTTCCTCAAGACCGCGTGGACGGAGGCGTGGGAGAGCGAGAAGTCGCCCGGCTACCTGCCGATGCCGCTGCAGTTCATGCTGATCGCGGACGCCCTGCCGCGGATCCAGCGGTCCGGCGACGGCGAGCTGGTCACCTTCCCGGTGGGCCAGATCGTCGGCTCGATGAACCAGGTCAAGCCGGCCGCCCAGGTCGTCTACGACCTGATCGAGGAGTACGTCGAGGCCCTCGAACGACTCAACACGATCACCGACGCCTGACGTTTCCCGGTAAGAGGCCCCGGCGGCGCCCTCCCCTCAGGCGCCCCGGGGCCTTGCACTGTCACCGCTCAGAAGCGCGTCATCCAGGAGAGGGCGCGCGCGAGGACGTAGTAGACGGCGGCGGCGATGGTCCAGTTGATGTAGAGCTGCTCTTCGGGGTCGGTCCGCGTGAAGGCGTCCTGGAACGGCGTGGCGAGCCACCGGGCCGCGTCGAGCGTCGCGTCCACCAGGGAGTTGCCCGGGTTCGCGTCGCCCCAGGTCAGCAGCATCCCGAGGGCGAGGATCGCGGCCGCCGCCCAGCCCGCCGCCATGATCATCGCGCTGACCGGGTTCGGTCCGCGGCGCCACCGCCGCGGCTTCCGCTCGACCACCACGGTCTTCGCGGCATCGCCGGTGTCCGCGCTTCGCCGCGGCCACGGCAGGCGGCGCGGGGGCGCCTCCTCCGCAGTCGTGCTCCGCCTGCGTCCCATGTGCAAGGCCATGGCCTGCTCAGTCCCTTCGCGACTCGCTTCGCCCCAAGCGGTGCCACGCACGAAACTTCACAAACCCGACCCCCCTTTTCGGATGGCCGTTACCCCGCCTCCTGTCCACGGCCACGGATGTGGGGCACCGTCCGACAAAGATCATCAAGTCCCGGCGAACGGGCATCCGGCCTGCTACGTTCATCCGAAAGCAAGATCATTTCGAGTGAAGTGGACATCGATTGAGAGCACGTAGCAAGCTGGCCGTGGCCACCGGGACGACCGTCGCACTGGGCGCGCTGGTCGTGACGGCCGGGTTCACCGCGATGGACGGGGACGAGCAGCGAGGGGCCTCGTCCGTCGCGGCCACCGCCGCGACGTGGCCGCTCGTCCAGGGCACCCCCAAGGCCGACACCGGCAGTACCCTCAGCGATGTCGCCTCGACTCCCGACGGCACCATGTGGGCCGTCGGGGGCCGGCAGAAGTCCCCGGTGTACAAGCCGATCCTCCAGCGGCTGAGCGGCAGCACCTGGAGCGACGTGGCGCTGCCCGCGTCGGTCGCCGCGTATCGCTTCAACGCCGTCTCGGCTACCTCGGGGTCGAACCTGTGGGTGGCGGCCCAACTCAACACCTCGGGAGACTCGCACGCCCTGCTGCGCTGGAACGGCACGGCCTGGACCGTGGCCAAGACGCCGCTGAGCTTCCAGCCCACCGACATCGCCACCGCCGGCCCCGCGAGCACGTGGGCGGTCAGTGCCCTGGCGGCCAAGTACTGGAACGGCACGGCCTGGGCCGACACCCCCATCGACATCAAGCCGCGCGCGCTCGCGGCCGTCTCGCCCACCAGCGCGTGGGCCGTCGGCTGGGCGGCCGGACAGCCCGCCACCGCGCACTGGAACGGTACAGCGTGGACCGATGTCCCGTTCCCCGCGATCGACGGCCTCGTCCGGGGTGAGGTCGCGTCGACCCTGCACGACGTGTACGCGACCTCCGGCAACGACGTGTGGGCGGTCGGCACCGTACGGGTGGCGGACGACACGGGCAAGGCGGTCTCCCGGTCGCTGCTGGCGCACTGGGACGGCACCAAGTGGAGCACCGACCTCGGAGATCCCGGTACCAGCCTCACCCAGGTCGCCTCGGACGGGGCGGGCGGCATCTGGGTCGTGTCGGGCGGTAGCACCATGCGCCACCGCACCGCCGCGGGCATCTGGTCAGAGGAGACCCTGACCCAGCCCGCCGGGACGACGGCCAGGTCCTCGGCCATAGCCGTCCGCGCGGGCACGACCACCGTGTGGTCCGTCGGCTATACCAGCACCGATGCGACCCGGTACGCCGACCTGGCGCACTGGCACAGCAACTGACGGTGATGTGAACGGGCCCGGTCGCCGCCGTCGCGGCGGGCGGGGGCCGCCCAGACCCCGCCCGGGGGCTGAAACCGCGAATATACTGGGTGTGGGGTGGGGGGGTTAAGATGTTGTGGGGGGGTGGCAAAGCAGA
>NZ_JBEYTW010000126.1:0-24149 GCF_040643275.1 Spirillospora sp. NPDC047418 | reverse complement strand
GTGGACGCCCGCCGCCTCGTTGATCTGCGGCGTGTTGTTGTTTTCAAGGCGCTCATAACAACAACACGCCGCAGGTCAACGCAGCCGGTGACTCTTGGTGGACCGGCCCCGGCCTGGGCCGGGGCCGGGCGCGGGTTACTCCGTGGGGGTGCTGCCTACGAAGAGGAGGACCTGGTTCTTCGCCCACGGCACTGCGTCGTGGACGTACCAGGTGGCCGGGACCTGGGCCGGGGGCAGGGCCTTGCTCTCGTTGCCGGCCTCGTAGCGGTACTCGGGCACTGTGATGTGGCGCTTCTTCAGGGCGGCTAGTACCTCGCCCACGCGGTGGCCCCGGTAGGTCATGCCGTGCATCGCCTCGCCCGGTGCGGTGACCGGGGCGCTGCTGGAGTACTGCTCGCCCGGACGGGCCGCGCGGGCGAACACGATCTCGGCGGTGCCCTTGTAGTCGGTGCGGATGCGGACGCCGACCGGGCAGACGTCGCCTCCGCCGCCGGTCTCGCACTCGCCCTTGGCGGTGATGGTCGTGACGTCGCGGGGCTTCGTGTCGCCGCTCGTGTCCATCATGACCACGGTGCCGACGATGGACGGCGACCCAGGCACGAAGGACAGCTTGACCTTGAGGCCGTGCTGGGCGAACTCCGCCCGGTACCGTTTCGGGTCGGCGAGCGGGTCGCGGACCTTCACGTCGATGTGGTCGCCCTTGCGCGTGAACGACAGGGCCGCCACGAGGGAGACGTTCGGGCTCGGCTGGGTGGAGGTGGCGGACGGTGGGCGCGCCGGTCCGCCGTCCGAGGGGAGGACGGCCACCGCGACGGCGGCGCAGGCCAGGCCCGCCGTGGCGAGGGGGAGGCCGACGGTCAGCAGCGGGGTGCGCCGCTTCCGGGGGGCCGCGAGGGCCGGGCCGGGGGCGGCAGTGGTGATGCGGTCGGCCAGGTCGGCGGCGGCGTCGTCCGGTAGCAGTCGCGCTGCCTGGGCGTCGGTGACGGTGGCGAGGCGGGCGATCTGGGGGTCGATGTCGCGGTTCATACGTGTTCTCCATTCGGGATGCGCGCGGTGGCGGGTGCGGTGGCGGGCGGGGCGGGCGCGTCCGCGGCGTCCAGGGCGCGGGCGAAGCGGCGGCGGGCGCGGTGCAGGCGGATCCGCACGGCGTTGCGGGAGCAGCCGAGGACGGTCGCGATCTCGCCGTGGTCCAGGCCCTCCCAGCCGACGAGGGCCAGCAGTTCCCGGTCGCGGTCCGGCAGGCTCCGGAACGCGGCGGCGACGTGCGCCATGTCGCCGGCCTCCCGGACGGCCGGCGCGTCCCGGAGCAGGGAGCCGAGGTCGGCGGCCAGCGCGGAGCGGCGGCGCTCGCCGCGGTGGTGGTTGGCGAGGACCCGGCGTGCCACCCCGTACAGCCACAGCCGCGCCTGCTCACCCGGCGGGACGTCGTCGAGCCGCCGCCACGCCGTCAGGAACGTCTCGGCGAGGACGTCGGCGGCGTCCTGCGGGTCGGTGGTCCGGCGCAGCGCGTAGCCGAGGATCGGGGCGCGGTGGGCCGCGTAGACCTCCTCGAAGCGCCGCCGCCGGTCGCCGGGCGGATGGGGGTCCTCCAAGGTGGACGGCAAGCCTTCTCCTCTCCTCGCGCGCCGTTGGCGCGGTGAACTGGGCTAACACACTCCACATGTCCGGAAAGGGGGAAGCATTTCGTCCGGCTGTCCAGGGTGGGAATGGAGGTGCCGCCCACGCGGCCATGGGCGGCGTCACTGGCCGCCCGTAGCATGGACGCGGTTCGCGGGAGTTCGGAGGATGGTGCATGCGTCGTCGGCAGGGCCCAGTGTTTCCCGGGTATCTGATGATCCTGCTGGTGGCATTGCTCGGGCTGGCATTGCAGGTTTCCCCACAAACAACGCATGTCGTTCAGAAATGGGCGCTTCCCGTCATCATCCTGTGCATGCTGCTGATCCCCCTCGTCCTCGCGTGGGAGAAGGGGCAGGAGCGGCGGAACTTGGCCCGGCCGGTGTGGGCGTCCGCGGCCGACCGGTCGCCGTACCCGGGCCTGGACGCCTTCGCCGAGGAGGACGACGGCGTCTTCTTCGGGCGCGACGCCGAGATCCAGGAGCTGATCGAGCGGCTGCGGCCGGGCGGCGAGCCGCGGTCGATCGCGGTGACCGGGCCGTCCGGGGTCGGGAAGTCGTCGCTGCTGTACGCCGGGCTGCTGCCCCGCCTCCACCAGCAGCGGCGCTGGGTGGTGCTGCCGCCGCTGACCCCCGAGGACGACCCGTTCGGCAGCCTCGCCGACGCCTTCGGGAACGCAGACGCCGACGAGGTCGCGGCGCGGCTGCGCGGTGATCCCGCCGAGCTGGGGCGGCACGTCGACGCGCTCCGGCGCGGGCGGCGGAACCGGTCGGTGCTGATCGTCGTCGACCAGGCCGAGGAACTGCTGACGCTCACCTCGGACGACGACCGCGACGCCTTCCTCGGCATGCTCCAGGACGCGCTGGACGCCGACCCCAAGCTGTGGGTCCTGTTCGTGTTCCGCGCCGAGTTCCTCACCGCGTTCCTCAGCGGTGCGTCCGCCGGGCTGTTCCGGCACCCGTTCACGGTCACCGCGCTCGACCGCGCGGCGCTGCGGACGGTGATCCGGGAGCCGGCGCGCCGGGCGGGCATCACGTTCGAGCCGCCGGAGCTCGTCGCGCAGATGGCCGACGACACCGGGGACGGCACGGCGCTGCCGCTGCTCGCCTACCTCCTCCACGAGCTGTACCTGCGCGTCGGGCGCGACGGCGTCGCCACCGCCGAGGACTACCGCCGGACCGGCGGCGTCGCCGGCGCGCTCACCCGCCGCGCCGACCGTGTACTACGGGAACTGGAGGCCCTCGACCCGGCGCCGCCCGTCCTGGAGACGCTGCTGAAGTTCGTCAGGTTCACCGAGGGGCGGCCGACGCGGCGCCGGGTCCCCGCGAGCGAGCTGGACGACGCGGGCCGCCGCGTCGTGGACGCGTTCGTCCGGGAGCGGCTGTGCACCAGCGGCGAGGACGGCGACCAGGCCGTGTTCGACGTCTCGCACGAGGCGCTGTTCTCCGCCTGGGCGCCGCTGCGGCAGACGATCGCGCTGCACGCCGAGACGCTCCGCCGCCTCGCCGACCTGGCGCAGTGGGCCGCCGAATGGGACCGCTACGGCCGCCAGGAGGCGTACCTGCTGCGCGGCGAGCGGCTCGCCGCCGCCCGCAAGTGGCTCGCCGAGGCCGACGGCCTCGCCGCCGCCGAACCGCTGGTCACCGAGTTCGTCGAGATCTCGCACCGCTCCGACGGCGTCGCGATGCGGCGGCTCGCCGACTCCATCGCCCGGCAGGCGCTCACCGTCTTCCGGACCGACCCCGAGCACGGCCTGCTGCTCGCCCTCGCCGCGCACGAGGAGTGCGCGCCGACGCCGCTGGCCCGCCGGGCGCTGTCGTCGGCGCTCGCGGTGTCGCGGTTGCGGGGCGTCCTGCGCGGCCACGACGACCGGATCTGGTCGGTGGCCTGGTCCCCGGACGGCGCGCTGGTCGCGACCGCGTCCTCGGACCGGACGGTCCGCATCTGGGACGCGGCCGGCGGCGAGGTCGCGGTGCTGCGCGGGCACGAGGCCCCGGTCGTGTCGATCGCCTGGTCGCCGGACGGCCTGCGGCTCGCGTCGGCGTCCGACGACGGCACCGTCCGCGTGTGGGACGCCGCCGCCCGCGCCCGGATCGGCCTCCTGCGCGGCCACCGCGACATGGTGTGGGGCGTGACCTGGTCACCGGACGGCCACCGCCTCGCCTCCGCGTCCCGCGACGGCGACGTGAAGATCTGGGACGCCGCGTCCGGGCCGGTCGAGGCCACGCTGAGCGGCCACGGGGGATGGGTCCGCGACGTGGCCTGGTCGCCCGACGGCACCCGCCTGGCCAGCGCGTCCGACGACCACACCCTCCGGATCTGGGACGCGGCGGCGGGCCGGACGGTCGCCGTGCTGGAAGGCCACGACGACACCGTCCGCACGGTCGCCTGGTCGCCGGACGGCTCCCGGCTGGCCAGCGGATCCTACGACCGGACGGCGCGCGTGTGGGACGTGGCGACCGGCAGCCCCGGGCCGGTGCTGACCGGGCACGGCGACATCGTGTGGGCCGTGGCCTGGTCGCCGGACGGCGCCCGCCTCGCCACCGCGTCCCATGACCGGACGATCCGGCTGTGGTCAGCCGCGGAGGGCACCGAACTGGCGGTCTTCCGCGGGCACGGTGAGGCGCTGCGCGCGGTGGCCTGGTCGCCGGACGGCGCCCGCGTCGCCAGCGGGTCCAACGACCGGACCGTCCGGTTCTGGGACGCCGACCGCGCCGCCGAGGTCGCGGTGCTGCGCGGGCACGAGCGCGCGGTGTCGGCGGTCGACTGGTCGGCGGGCGGGATCGCCTCCGCCTCCCACGACGGCACCGCCCGGATCTGGGCCGCAGGCGGCGCGCGCGTCCTGCGCGGGCACACCGACGAGATCTGGGACGTGGCCTGGTCGCCCGACGGCACCCGCCTGGCGACGGCCTCCCGCGACCGCACCGTGCGCGTCTGGACGGCGGACGGCGCGCAGGAGAGCGTCCTCGCCGAGCACGGCGACTGGGTGCGGGCGGTGGCGTGGTCGCCGGACGGTACCCGGCTGGCCAGCGCGTCCGACGACCGCACGATTCGGCTCCAGGACCGCGACGGCTCCGCGCCGGTCGTCCTGCGGGGCCACGAGGACACCGTGCGCGCCGTCTCCTGGTCGCCCGACGGCGAGCGGATCGCCTCCGGGTCGCAGGACGGGGCGGTCCTGATCTGGGAGCCGCGGACGGGCCTGCGGGTCACGGCGCTGACCGTGCCGCAGGGCGCCGTGCGGGCCGTGGCCTGGTCGCCGGACGGCGCGCACATCGCGGCCCTCTCCGGCGACCGCGCGGTGCGGGTGTGGAACGCCGAGGAGGGGACGGAGGTGTCCGTCCTGTCCGGGCACGACGGCTGGCTCTGGTCGCTCGCGTGGTCGCCGGACGGCCGCGTCCTCGCGACCGCGTCCGGTGACCGCACCGTCCGCCTGTGGGACGCGCCGACCGGCCGGGAACTGTGCGTCGCGGCCGTCCACGACGACCTCATCTGGGATGTGAGCTGGTCGCCCGACGGCACCCGCATCGCCACCGCCTCCGGCGACCGCACCGTTCGCACCTGGGAGGCCGTCACCGACGGCGCCGCCCTCGTCGAACGCGCCCGCACCCGCGTCTTCCGCCGCCTGACCCCCGACGAGCGCCACACCCTGATGATCCCGGCCCCCCGCCCCGCCCCCGAGGACCAGGAGGCCCCCGCTTCCTGATCCCGGGTGCGGGGCGGGGGAGATCAGGGCGCGACCGGGCTCTGCGCGCCGCCGCCGCGGCTGAACAGGTAGAACGCGGACGTGCCGAGGCCCCTGGGCTTGGGCAGGGTCGGCGGGCGCTCGTCGTAGCGGTCGGACTCGTGGTGCCACTTGAGGATGCCGGCCAACCAGTCGCGGAGTTCGCCGACGTAGGCGTCCAGGGACGCGCGGGCGGTGTCGTCCAGGCCGAGGTCGTCGGCCAGCGCCGGGAGCTCGCCGGCGACCAGGTGCTCGAACTGGCGGCGGCGGGACGTGATGAGGTCGTTGACGATCGCCAGCGCCTCGTCGCGCCCGCAGCCGAAGAAGTTCTCGATCGCGAGGACGCCGTTGTTCAGCTCGCCCTCGTACTCGATCTCCTTCTGGTAGGAGAAGCAGTCGTTCAGCAGGCAGGCGACGTCCATCACCGACACGTCGATCTCGCGGAGCGTGCGGGTCTGGAACACCTCCGGCGGGATCTCGTGGGAGTGGTCGATCCGGCCCAGCGCCATCGTCATCTCGGAGCCGAACGTGTGCCGCCGCATCTCGACGTAGTCGACCGGGTCGGGGATGCGCGACTGGAGGTGGTTGTTCAGCTCCCAGACCCAGCTCTCCACCATGTGCTCGACGGCGGCGCGGAACTCGCGGCGGCCCCGGTCGTCCATGGGCAGGGCGGTGCGCGGCCACAGGTCGGCGAGGGACGCCTCGAAGGCGTTCTCCGGCGGGGGCGTGGAGCCGCAGTCCAGCGGCATGAACCCCGCGACCCGGGCGTTGAACAGCTTCGCCCCGGCCATGTCGCGGTCGCGGTTGTAGATGGCGGGGAAGAAGTCGTCGCCGTAGGTGCCGAACGCCAGCCACTGCGTCGCGAGGTCGAGCCCCTCGGCGCTCGCGCCGGGGTTCAGGGACGCCGCGCAGATCTCCAGCGCCATCCCGCTGAGCCGCTCGGCCGACCACACCGAGACCGGCAGCCGCGGATGCGGCGAGAACATGCCCATCTCCCGCGCCCAGACGACGACGTTGCGGCCGGCGGACTCGCGGTGCGGGTTGACGCGCGGCCGGTACGGGATGTCGAACTCGGGCAGCGGCGTCGGGCCGACCTTCTGGAACGGGACGTGCGGCAGGCTGATCCGCGCCGACTTCAGCAGCGCCGGGATGCGCGCGGCCGACATCCCGAGCGACTTCTTGTTCATGTAGCGGCTGGAGCGCATGTGCCACTCGTGGCCGCCGGACTGCCAGTCCTGGAGGGCCTTGACGTAGGCGGCGAGGCTCGCCTGCTCGGCCGGGTCGAGCGCGTGGTCGGCGACGATGTGCGGCAGCTCGGTGAGCGTGGTGTTCTCGAACTGCCGGAGCCGCGAGGTGAGCAGGTCGTTCACCGTGTCGGCGGCGGTCTGCGGCGCGACGCCCAGGAACCGCTCCATCACCAGGACGCAGTTGTTGACCTCGCCCTCGGACTCGGTCTCGCGCTGGTAGGAGAAGATGTCGTTGCGCAGGTGGACGCCGTCGGCGAAGGTGTCCTTCAGGACGCGCAGCGGCCGCGTCCCGACGACGCGTTCGGGGATCTCGACCCCGGCGGCGTGCTCGGCGAGGTCGGCCGACCAGGGCGCGCCGCCGACCTTGCGCCGCATCTCGATGTACTCGACCGGGTTCGGGACGCGCCCGGTGCTGATGTTGGACAGCTCCCACAGCGACTCGCGCAGCAGGTTCACGGTGCTCACCGAGAAGCGCTCGCGCCAGGCGTCCGACTTGGCCGGGACGGTCCGCGCCCACAGGTCGGCCAGGCCGCGCTCGACGGCGTTCGTCGCCTCGGGCGGTTCGAGCGACATGAACAGCGGCAGCCGGTCGAGGTAGGTGCGGGCGCCGTCCTGGTCCTGGGTCTTCTTGAACACTTCGAGGAAGTGGTCGTCGAAGTAGAACACCCAGACGTACCAGTCGGTGATGAGGTCGAGTTCGGGGCCGTCGCAGTCGGGATGGGTATAGGCGCACAGCAGCGCGTAGTCCATCGCCTCGAGCGCCGGCTCGTCCCAGATGTCGGGGGTGCCGGGGTCCCGGTCGTCGTCCAGCATCTTCATCTCGCGGGCCCACTCCATCGTGTGCTTCCGCGCGCCCTCCAGGTGCGGGTTCAGCCGGGCGGGATACGGGACGTAGAAGTCGGGCAGCTCGAACGGTTGCATCGACCGGCCTCTCTGTCGGCTCCGGGGCGTGGTCCGGTCGGAAACTTAGCGCAATCGCGATGTGACCGACGGTGACACTTTGCTCTCCCGGTTCCTTCGCCCTCCTGCGGGTAAGCCGGAGGTCATGACGGAGTCGAGCGAACCCGCGGAGGTCGACGGCCCGCTGGAGCAGAACCTGATGCTCGCCCGGCGGGTGGTCGACGCCGCGCAGCAGGAGATGGTGGACAAGGCGCGGCAGCGCGTCCCGGCGCTGCGGCTGGGCGCCGTCGCCGGGGCCTTCGGGGTCCTCGCGACGGCCGCGACGTACCGGATGAACGTGCTGCTGCTGGAGCGCAAGCTGCCGCCCGAGCTGGCGTCGTTCGTCGCCGCGGCGGTGTACGGCGGCGGGGCGGGCGCCGCGGCGCTGGCCGCGTCCCGCAAGTGGAGGGGGCTGCCGCCGCCGCTGCCGACCGAGACGGCCCGGCAGGTCGTGGAGATACTCTCCGACGGCGAGTGATTGACAGCGGGTAGCGGCCTCAGCAGACTCGGCGGAGTGCGCATCAGCGACCTGACCGGCGTCCGGGCGGCGCGGCCCGGCGCGATCGCCGCGGCCGCGGCGGCCCGCGTCCGCCGGTCCCGGCCGGACGCGGACCGCCGGCTGATGATCATCGCGGCGGACCATCCCGCGCGCGGCGCGCTCGGCGCGGGCGGCGACCCGGTCGCGATGGCCGGCCGCGCCGACCTGCTCGACCGGCTCCGCACCGCGCTCGGCCGCCCCGGCGTGGACGGCGTGCTCGGCACCCCCGACGTCATCGAGGACCTGCTGCTCCTCGGCGTCCTGGACGACCGGATCGCGATCGGGTCGATGAACCGGGGCGGCCTCGCCGGGACGTCCTTCGAGATCGACGACCGGTTCACCGCCTACGACGCGGACGCGATCGCGGCGGCGCGGCTGGACGGCGGCAAGATGCTGCTGCGCATCGACGACACCGACCCGGCGACGGCCCGCACCCTCGAAGCCTGCGGGCACGCCGTGTCGGGCCTCGCCCGGCACGGGCTGATGGCGGTGGTGGAGCCGTTCGTCGCGCACCGGATCGAGGGCCGCGTCCGGAACCTGCTGACGCCGGAGGCGATGATCCGCGCGGTGTCGGTCGCGTCCGGGCTCGGCGCCACGTCGGCGTACACGTGGCTGAAGCTCCCGGTCGTGCCGGGGATGGAGCGGGTGCTGGCGGCGACCACGCTCCCCGCGCTGCTGCTCGGCGGCGACTTCGCGAGCGAGGCAGGCGGCCTGGACGCGGTACTGGACGGCTGGCGCCGCGCGCTGCGCCACCCCGGCGTGAAGGGCCTGGTGGCCGGCCGCTCGCTCCTCTGCCCCCCGGACGGCGACGTCCAGTCCGCCGTGGACGCCGCCGCGGCCCTCCTCTAGCCCAAAACGTTGACCTGCGGCGTGTTGTTGTTATGAGCCGCCCCATAACAACAACACGCCGCAGATCAACGAAGGGGTGGGCCGGGGGGGCGGCTAGCCGAAGGGGACGTTGTGGCCGGTTACTTGCAGTGACAGCCCGTTGGACGACACCGTTAGGCTGCGGAACGTCAGGCCCAGGGGTAGCCCCTTTACCGGGACGGTGAAGTCTAGGGCGCCGTCCAGGTCGTCCAGGGGGAGGCCCTCGACCGACAGTGCGCGGACGCGGATCGCGTCGCCCTCCTTGGTGACGCTCGCTGTGGCGGTCGCGTCGGTGATGCCTAGGTCGATCTTCGCCTCGATGCGGTTGCCCGCGCCCGCCGTCAGCTCTAGGTCGGGATCGCCGCCCGCCTTGGCGAGGTCGCCGAACGCGATGAACGCCGTCCCGTCGACCGACCCGAGGACGCCGCGCTGGAAGCCCGAATCGACCCGGACATTCCGGGCGCGCACTTTGAGACTCGTGATGCGCACGGGCCCCTCGATAATGTTGTCCGCTTTCAGTCGCACATCGCGGAAATCACGGGAGAGCACCTGTGTCAAGAACGGGATTCCGGTGATGGCCACTTCCGGCTCGGACGGGAATCCCTGTTTACGGATCTCCGCCGCCAGTTCGTGCTGGGCGACCGCGGCGCCGGCCCGGTCAACCACGGCGACCAGCAGGAACAGCAGTACCACGAGGGCCAGGAGGGCGACGGGCCGGCGCCGCGCGGGCCGCCGGGGCAGCCGGTCGGCGCGGGTGACGGTCGCCTCGCCGGACGGCTTCGCCATGGCATTCACTCAATTCCCGGAATGGGGTCCTGTCAATATCGGCGCGGCGAATTACACTCCGGTCCATGACGGCCGTTCCCGACGCGGAATCGCGCGCGGCGCCGCTGCTGGTCCGGACGCGCGGCGGCGTGCACCGGCTGCGGGCCGGGATCGAGTACCGGATCGGCCGCGACCCCGCGTCGCACATCGTCCTCACCGACCCGCGCGTGTCGTGGTTCCACGCCGTGCTGCGCGCCGGCCCGGACGGCTGGCGGATCGAGGACGCGGGCAGCAGCAACGGCACGTTCCTCGGCGGCCGCCGCGTGACGAGCGCGCCGATCCGGGGCGAGCTGACGTTCCGGCTCGGCCACGCGGCGAGCGGCGAGGAGCTGGCCTGCTCGGACGCCGACCCGCTGCCGCACGCCGCCGTCCCGGCCGAGCGGCGGCCCAGCCAGATCTTCCGGGTCGCGCCGCGCACGCTGCGCATCGGGCGCGCCGACGACAACGACGTCGTCGTGCCCGACCTGGCCGTGTCGCGGCACCACGCCGAACTGCGCCCGCTCGTCCCCGGCCGGTACCAGATCGTCGACCTCGGCAGCCACAACGGGACCTACGTCAACGGCGACCGCGTCGGCGCCGCCGAGGTCGCCGACAACGACCTCGTCGGCATCGGGCACGCGACGTTCCGGCTGGTCGGGGACGAGCTGCGGGAGTTCGTCGACACCGGCGACGTGTCGGTCTCGGTGGCGGGCCTCACCGTCCGGACGCCGGAGGGCAAGACGATCCTGGACGGGGTCGGCTTCCCGATTCCGGAGCGGTCCCTGGTCGGCGTGATCGGGCCGTCCGGCGCCGGCAAGTCGACGCTGCTCGGCGCCGTCACCGGGACGCGCCCGGCGACCGAGGGGACGGTCCGCTACGACGGCCGCGACCTGTACGCCGACTACGACGAGCTGCGGCACCGGATCGGGCTCGTCCCGCAGGAGGACATCCTGCACACGCGGCTCGCGACGCGGCAGGCGCTGCTGTTCGCGGCCGAACTGCGCTTCCCCGGCGACACGCGCGGAAGCGAGCGCGAGGAGCGGGTCGACGAGGTACTGGACGAGCTGGGCCTCACCCCGCACGCCCGCACCCGCATCGACCGGCTGTCGGGCGGGCAGCGCAAGCGCGTCAGCGTCGCGCTGGAGCTGCTGACGAAGCCGTCGCTGCTGTTCCTGGACGAGCCGACGTCCGGCCTCGATCCGGGCCTCGACAAGACGGTCATGGAGATGCTCGGCGAGCTGGCCCACGACGGCCGGACGGTCATCGTCGTCACGCACAGCGTCGCGAACCTGGACATCTGCGACCGGCTGCTCGTCCTCGTCCCCGGCGGCCGGCTCGCCTACTACGGCCCGCCGGACGAGGGCCTAGCCCACTTCGGGAAGAAGACCTGGGCGGAGGTGTTCCAGGCGTTCGACCGCGAACCCGGCCGCGACTGGACGGCGGAGTTCCGCGCCTCGCCCCGGCACGCGCGCTACGTCGCGGGCGCGGGGGACGGCGCGGCCCGCCCGTCCGCCGCGGCCGCGCCCGAGCCGCCGCCCCCGCGGCAGTCGCGGTTCGCGCAGCTCCGCACGCTGTGCCGCCGCTACCTCGCGGTGATCGCGTCCGACCGCAGCTACCTGGTGCTGCTCGGCGTGATGCCGCTGATCCTCGGCGGGCTGACCGCCGCGATCCCCGCCGCGAAGGGGTTCACCGGGGCGCCCGGCACCAACCCGGACGCGGCGTCCAAGCTGATGGTGATGGCGTTCGCCGCGTGCTTCGCCGGGACGGGCAACGCCGTCCGCGAGCTGGTCAAGGAGCGGACGATCTACACCCGGGAGCGGGCCGCGGGCCTGTCGGCGGGCGTCTACCTGATGTCGAAGCTGCTGGTCCTGGGCGTGATCACGGCACTGCAGGCGGTCGTCCTCGTGCTGATCGGCACCGTCGGGGTGCGGCTGCCGCCGCACGGCACGTTCACCGCCGTCCTGCCCGAGCTGATGCTGGCCATGGCCCTGCTCGGAGTCGCGTCGATGGCGCTGGGGCTGCTGGTGTCGGCGCTGGTCGGCACGTCGGAGAAGACGCTGCCGCTGCTGATCGTCCTGTCGATGGCGCAGCTGGTGCTGTCCGGCGCGCTGGTGCGGCTGAACGGCAAACCGGGGCTGGAGCAGCTGGCGTGGCTGTCGCCGTCCCGCTGGGGGATGGGCGCGGCGGCGGCGACCATCGACCTCGGGCGGATCTCCCCGCCGGCCGGCGACCCGGACCCGCTGTGGAAACCGGTCGCCGCGACCTGGGCGTTCGACCTCGGCATCGCGGCCGTGCTGCTCGCCGTCTTCGTCGCCGCCGCCTGGTACCGGCTTTACCGGCTGCGTCCCCGCCGCCGCTGACTCACCCCCGCCCCTCGGGGTAGGGGCGCGGCATGGACATGCCTATCCACGCCGACATCACCCTGAACGTGAACGGCAGAGAGCACAGGCTCACCGTCGACACCCGCGCGTCCCTGCTGGACGTCCTGCGGGAGGACCTCGGCCTGACCGGGTCGAAGAAGGGCTGCGACCACGGCCAATGCGGTGCCTGCACCATCCTGCTCGACGGGCGCCGCGCGAACGGGTGCCTCGCGCTGGCCGTCGCCCACGACGGCGCCGACATCGTCACGGTCGAGGGACTGGCGCAGGACGGGGAGCTCAGCGCCGTCCAGCGGGCCTTCATCGAGAACGACGCCTTCCAGTGCGGCTACTGCACGCCCGGTCAGCTCTGCTCGGCTACCGCCGTCCTGGACGAGGCGGCCCGCGGCTGGCCGAGCGCCGTCACCGGCGACCTGGCCTCCGCGCCGCCGCTGGACGACACCGAGATCCGCGAGCGGATGAGCGGCAACCTGTGCCGCTGCGGCGCCTACGTCGGCATCGTCGCGGCGCTGCGCGAGGCGGCCGGCGAGCCGAACCGGGCGGCGGCCGACCCGCTCGGCGCGGCGCGGCAGATCCGGGAAGGGGCCCGCGCATGAGGCCCTTCGCGTACGCGCGCGCGACCACGGCCGAGGACGCGATGGCCGAGCACGACAGCGGCGCCTACTACCTCGGCGGCGGGACCAACCTCGTCGACCTGATGCGCCTCGGCGTCGAGGAGCCGTCCAAGCTCGTCGACGTGACCCGCCTGCCCTACGACCGCATCGAACGGGACCCGGACGGGACGCTGCTCATCGGCGCCGCCGTCACCAACAGCGGCCTCGCCGCCGACCGGACGGTCCGCGAGGAGTTCCCGATGCTGGCGAAGGCCGTGCTGTCGGGGGCGTCCGGCCAGCTCCGCAACCTCGCGACGGTCGGCGGCAACCTGCTGCAGCGCACCCGCTGCCCCTACTTCCAGGACGCCTCCAAGCCCTGCAACAAGCGGGAGCCGGGGACCGGCTGCCCGGCCCGCGACGGCGAGAACCAGAACCTGGCGATCATGGGGCATTCGGCGGCGTGCGTCGCGACCCACCCGTCCGACATGGCGGTGGCGCTGATGGCGCTGGACGCCTCGGTCCGGGTGCTCGCCCGGGACGGGGAGCGGACGGTCCCGCTCGACGGCTTCTACCGCCTGCCCGGCAACGAGCCGGAGCGCGACACGACGCTCGACCCCGGCGACCTGATCACCGGGGTCGTGGTGCCGCCGCTGCGCGTGCCGGCGGTGTACCGCAAGGTGCGGGAGCGGGCGTCGTTCGCGTTCGCGCTCGTCTCGGTGGCGGCGGCCCTGGAGGTGCGCGGCGGCACCATCCAGGACGTCCGGCTGGCGCTCGGCGGGGTCGCGCACAAGCCGTGGCGGGCCAGGAACGCCGAGGACGTGCTGCGCGGCGCCGCCCTCACCGGGGAGGCGTTCGCCCGCGCCGCCGACGCCGAGCTCGCGGCGGCCGAGCCGCTGGGCCACAACGGCTACAAGGTGCCGCTCGCGCGGAACCTGATCGTGCAGGCGCTGACCGAACTGGGGGAGAGGTCATGACGTACCGGCTGGAGAGCCGCGACAAGGTCACCGGGCGGGCGCGGTACGCCTTCGAGTACCCGGTGCAGGACCCCGCGTACCTGTCGGCCGTCCAGGCCCACGCGGGACGCGGCGAGGTCGTGTCCGTGGACACCGAGTCCGCGCGCCGGTTCCCGGGGGTGCTGGCCGTCCTGTCGTGCGAGAACGCGCCCCGGCTCGCGGAACCGTCGCACGGGGAACTGGCCGTCTTCCAGTCCCGGACGGTCTCCTACCGCGGCCAGTTCGTCGCGGCCGTGGTCGCCGAGACCCTGGAGACGGCGCGGGAGGCGGCGCGGCTCGTGCGCGTCGAGTACGCCGCCGAGGAGCCGGACGTCCTGCTCTACACGAACCATCCCGGCCTCTACAAGCCCGAGCAGGTCAACGCGGGGATCGCCACCGACACCGAGCTGGGCGACCCCGACGGGGCGTTCGCCGACTCGGCCGTGCGGGTGGACGTCACCTACACGACCCCGGCCGAGCACAACAACCCGATGGAACCGCACACCACCACCGCCCAGTGGAACGAGGACGGCACCCTCACGCTCTACGAGTCGACCCAGGGCCCGTCCAGCCACCAGCGGACGCTCGCGCAGATCTTCGGGCTGGACAAGGACCAGGTGCGGGTCGTGTCGACGCACGTCGGCGGCGGATTCGGGTCGAAGGGCACGCCGCGCCCCAATTCCGTCCTGGCGGCGATGGCCGCGCGGGAGGTGGGCCGCCCGGTGAAGTTCGCGGTGCCGCGCCAGCAGATGTTCGCGACGACCGGCTACCGCACGCCCACCATCCAGCGGATGCGGCTCGGCGCCGCCCCCGACGGGCGGCTCGACGCGATCATGCACGACGTGGTCGAGCAGACCTCCACGGTCGAGGAGTTCGCCGAGCAGGCCGCCGCGCCCACCCGGGTCATGTACCGGGCCCCGCACCGGCGCACGACGCACCGGGTCACCCGGCTGGACGTCCCGACGCCGTCCTGGATGCGGGCGCCCGGCGAGACGCCCGGCATGTACGCGCTCGAATCGGCCATGGACGAGCTGGCCGTCGCCGCCGGGGTCGACCCCGTCGAGCTGCGCATCCGCAACGATCCGGACCGGGAGCCGGAGAGCGGGCTGCCGTTCAGCTCCCGCAACCTCGTCGCGTGCCTGGAGGAGGGCGCCGACCGGTTCGGCTGGGCGGGCCGCGACCCGGCGCCCCGGGCCCGGCGGGTCGGCCGCAAGCTGCTCGGGACGGGCGTCGCCGCCGCCACCTACCCGGCCCGCCGCAACCCCGGGCGGGCGACGGCGCGGGCGGAGTCCGACGGGACGTTCACGGTCCGGATCGCCGCGTCCGACATCGGCACCGGGGCGCGCACCGCGCTCGCGCTGATCGCCGCCGAGACGCTCAAGGCCGACCTCGACCTGGTGCGGATGGAGGTCGGCGACAGCTCCTTCCCGACCGCGTCCGTCGCGGGCGGCTCCAGCGGGACGGCCAGCTGGGGCACCGCCGTCGTGCGGGCCTGCGAGTCCTTGCGGGGCAGGCTCAACGGGGCCGTCCCGCCGGAGGGGATCGAGGCGTCGGCCGACACCACCAGCGAACTCAAGGCCGAGGAGGAGTACGCCCGGCACGGTTTCGGCGCGCACTTCGTCGAGGTCGAGGTCGACATGGACACCGGCGAGGTCCGCGTGCCCCGCATGCTCGGGGTGTTCGCCGTCGGGCGGATCATCAACCCGGTCACGGCCCGCTCCCAGTTCATCGGCGGGATGACGATGGGCATCGGCATGGCGCTGATGGAGGAGAGCGTCATGGACGGGGAGTTCGGCGACTACCTCAACCGGGACCTCGCCCAGTACCACGTCCCGTCCTGCGCCGACGTCCGCGACATCGAGGCGGTGTGGGTGGAGGAGTCCGACCCGCACCTCAACCCGATGGGCTCCAAGGGCATCGGCGAGATCGGCATCGTCGGCGCCGCCGCGGCCGTCGGCAACGCCGTCGCGCACGCGTGCGGGGTGCGGACCCGCGACCTGCCGATCACCCCGGCGAAGCTGCTCCCGCACCTGTGACGGCAGGCGCCCGTGAGAGAGGCGACTCCTGTGGAGGTGGAGATGACCGATTGAAAAGTTCACTATCAAGGTGATGTACGTCACGCCGGTGGGTATCGATCACGTGCTCGGGGGCGCTCCCAACCCGCGAGGTGATCGCCGTGTACCAGCAGGTCCTCGATCCCGTCGCCGACTCGCTCGGCTGGAGTTCGCTCGTCGCCGCGCTGCCGCTCGCCGTCCTGTTCGTCCTGCTCGGCGGCGTCCGGATGCGCGCGTGGCTGGCCTCCCTGATCGCGCTGGCCGTCTCCCTGGCCGTCGCGATCTGGACGTACGGCATGCCCGCCGGCCAGGCGTTCCTGGCCGGCACCGAGGGCGCCGCGTTCGGCTTCTACCCGATCCTGTGGATCGTCATCAACGCCCTCTGGGTCTACAACATCACCGTCACGACCGGCCACTTCGACGTGCTCCGCCGCTCGTTCGCGTCGGTCAGCGACGACCACCGCCTCCAGGCGGTGCTGATCGCGTTCTCGTTCGGCGCGCTGCTGGAGGCCCTCGCCGGCTTCGGCACGCCCGTCGCGGTCACGTCCGTCATGCTCATCGCGCTCGGCTTCCAGCCGCTGAAGGCCGCCGTCCTGGCGCTCACCGCCAACACCGCCCCGGTCGCGTTCGGCGCGATGGCGACGCCGATCCTCACCCTCGGCAAGGTCACCGGCGAGTCCAGCGACACGCTCGGCGCCATGGTCGGGCGGCAGACCCCGATCCTCGCGCTGTTCGTCCCGCTCGTCCTCGTCGCCATCGTGGACGGGAGGCGCGGCCTGCGCGAGACCTGGCCCACCGCCCTGTTCTGCGGCGCCGCGTTCGGCGTCGCGCAGTACGTCACCGCGAACTTCATCTCGGTGCCGCTCGCCGACGTCGTCGCCTCGCTCGTCTCGGCCGCCGCTGTCGTGCTCGTCGTGCGGCTGCGCCCGCGGCCGTCCGTGCGGCCCGCGCCGGTCGCCGGCGGTGCCGCCGACGAGCCGACCCCCGAGTTCGCCGCCCGCGCCGGGTCCGGCGGGGAGCGCGACCCGCGCGCCGAGGTGGCCCGCGCCTACGCCCCCTACGCGATCATCATCGCGGTCTTCGTCGTCTGCCAGATCGACGCGGTCAAGGATCAGCTGGACAGGGCCACGCGGACGTTCTCCTGGCCGGGGCTCGACCTCACCGACCCGTCCGGCAAGCCGCTGACCCTCCCGAACTTCAACTTCAACTACCTCACCACCCCCGGCACGCAGATGCTCGTCGCCGGTCTGATCACCATGGCGGTGCTCGGCGTCGGCCTCGGCAAGGCCCTGCGCGCCTACTGGACGACCCTGGCCCAGCTCAAGTGGGCGATCATCACCGTCATGGCCGTGCTCGCCCTGGCGTTCGTGATGAACGCGTCCGGGCAGACGGTCACGCTCGGCACCTGGATGGCCGGGGCGGGCGCCGCGTTCGCGGTGCTGTCCCCGATCCTCGGCTGGCTCGGTACCGCCGTCACCGGGTCGGACACCTCGTCCAACTCGCTGTTCGGCGCCCTGCAGGTCACCGCCGCGAACAAGGCCGACCTCGACACCGTGCTGATGGCCGCGACCAACAGCTCGGGCGGCGTGCTCGGCAAGATGGTGTCCCCGCAGAACCTCGCCATCGCGGCCGCCGCGGTCGGCCTGGACGGCCGCGAGGGGGACATCTTCCGCCGCGTCGTCCTGTGGAGCCTGCTGTTCCTCGCGGGGATGTGCGTGCTCTCGGGCCTCCAGTCCACCGGAATCCTCGGCTGGATGGTCCCGTGAGGCGCGGCGCCCCCTACTGCAGGTAGCCCTCCACCTCACCGGCGGGGCGGACCTCGGCGTCCTCCGGGTTCTGTCCCGCCGCCCGCCGGGCCCGGCGCTGGCGCAGCAGGTCCCAGCACTGGTCGAGCGCCACCTCCAGGCGGCGCAGCCGGTCCTGCGCCTGCGCGTCGCTCGTCTCGGCGCGCTCGTGCGCCTCGCGGAGCGAGTGCTCCTCCTCGATGAACTCGTTGATACGGTCCAGAATCGCCTTCTCGTCCATGAAATCCGTCCGCTGAGGTTCATAAGATGCCGTCAGGTGAGAGCCTGGCATATACGGGGCCGCGCAGGTAGCGCGCCCCGGCCGAGGACGAGGTGCGGACGGTATGACGATCTGGCGGATCACCGGAGGTGAGGGCGCCTCCGGGGCGGGGGAGCGCGTGGCGCCCCGCTACGACGTCGTCGAGCACGACTCGCCGCTGCTGCACGTCGCCGCGGCGTCGTCCTCGCCCTGGCTGCGGATGCGCGGCGAGATCGACGTCTCCAACGCCCCCGCCGTCGCGGCGGCGCTGCACGCCGCGCAGGCCCGCATGCCCGCCGACGTCCACGTCGACCTCACCGGCCTCGACTTCATGGACGTCGCCGGCCTGCGCGCCTTCACCCTCGGGGCGCGCGAGATGCACGAGCACGGCCGGCTGCTCGTCCTGCACACGGTGTCGCCGCACATCGACCGGCTGTTCCGGCTGATCGGCTGGCACACCTCGCCGGGCCTGGAGATCCACTGCCGTCCGCGCGTGTAACCGGGTCATCGGACCACCACGGCCGCACCCCGGCACGGTAAACGATCGAGGAGAATACGGACGGTCCCGTGAGGATCCGCCGCATGTCCGTTTGACCCCCCAAACCACGGTTAGGAGGCATTTACAGCTCTCCGATTCCAGAGGGGGATCTCATGGCAAGGCGAAGAGAGCATCGAGAATCGCCGATGTCCGGCGAGGGCGCTGCGGCCGCGACCCCCGCTCAGGGCGCGGCGGCGGCTCCCCGCCGGGGCGCCAATGAGCCCGGCGAGCACGCGCTCTGGGAGGACCGCACCCGGGTCTTCCTGCAGCCCATCGCGGCACCGTCCATCCTCGGGCTGTTCGGATTCGCCGGCGCGACCATGATGGTCGGCGCCTGGCAGGCCGGCTGGTACGGGAACGCCGCGACCCCGCTCATCCTGTGGCCGTTCGTGCTGTTCTTCGGCGGTCTCGCGCAGTTCCTGGCCGGGATGTGGGCCTACCGGGCCCGCGACGGCCTCGCCACCGCGGTGCACGGCATGTGGGGCGCCTTCTGGCTCGCCTGGGGGCTGCTGTTCATGCTGGTCAGCGTAGGCGCGGCACCGGCCGCACTGGCACCGACGCTCGGCACCGTCAGACAGGGCTTCGCGTTCTGGTTCATCGCCCTCGCGGTGATCACCGGTATCTGCGCGCTCGCGGCGCTGGGCGAGAACATGGTCCTGGCGATCCTGCTGGCGTGCCTCGCCGTGGGCGCCGGCTTCACCGCGGCGGGCTTCTGGGCTCCGTCGAACTGGAGCCTGGACGTCGGCGGCTGGCTGTTCGTCGCGGCCGCGGTCATCGCGCTGTACGCGGCGGCGGCCATGATGATGGAGAACACCTTCGGACGCACGATCCTGCCCACCGGCAAGTACCGCGTGGCCGGCAACGTCCCCGGCGGCCGGGGCATCCGCCCGCTCGAGTACCGGCACGGCGAGCCGGGCGTGAAGATCGGACAGTGATCTTCGGCGTTTCGCCTTGACATTCCCGTTGCCTTATCCTGGGCCGAGCGATAGAGAGTCGGCCCGGAGGGGGAACGGGAATGTCATCGGCGGTCCGGCGGACGTGGCGGCGCCTCGCCCAGTCCTACACCGCGCTCTGCGCGCGCGACGACGCCGCGAAGCACGGCGTCACCATTCCGAGCGGGATCTGGGCCTGTGTGAGCTGCCACCAGCCGCATCTTGAGCTGGCCTCGCTCCAGTACCACCTGCGCACCGAGCACCCCGGCGCGACCGCCGGCTGACCCCGGCGCTACCGCCGGCTGACCCCGGCCGCCCGCCGGACCCCGGCCGCCCGCCGGACCCCTCCCGCGCCGAGCGCGGACGACACCGGACGTGCGCGTCCGGTGTCCACCCATGTCCCGAACCTGGCGCTGGCTCGCCCCCTGTCTCGACCCCCGGCGCGCCCTTCCGCGGCGCCCGGCGCCTCCCACCCTTTCGGTCGGGCCCTTACCACGGTGACCGGAGTCGGCGCATCCCGGCTTATTGGCAGGGCGCTAATAGCGTGTTACAAGTAACTCACCACTTATTGGGTCGGGGGCCTGGCACCGGGAGGGTCGCCGTGAGTACACGCAGGAAGTTCCTTCGAGACGCAGGAGTGGTGGGCGCGGTCACCGCGGGATCGATGGCCATGGGGTCGGTCCCCGCGCGGGCCGCGAGCGGAGGGCGGGTCGCCGTCCTCGGCGCCGGCGTCGCCGGCCTCACCGCCGCGCACGAGCTGATCGAGCGCGGGTTCGAGGTCGAGGTCTACGAGCGCACCGCCCTCGGCGGCAAGGCGCGCAGCATCTTCCCGGCGGGCACCGGGACGGGCGGCCGGCTCGACCTGCCGGGCGAGCACGGGTTCCGCTTCTTCCCCGGCTTCTACTTCAACCTCACCGACAACATGCGGCGCACGCCGTTCCCCGGCAACGCCAAGGGGGCATGGGACAACCTCGTCCGCGCCGACGCGTACATGATGTCGCGGCAGGGACGCCCCGACCTCACCATCCCGTTCCCGTTCCCGCTCCCGCCGCACTCGTCGATCTACGACACGACCAGCTTCCTCGCCACGATCACCTCCGGGCTCCAGACGGTCGCCAAGCTGTCGCTGACCGAGGCCGCGTTCGCCGCGCAGAAGCTGCTCGTGTACGTGACCAGCTGCGACGAGCGCAAGCTCGGGCAGTGGGACAACATCACCTGGGCCGACTACATCCGCGCCGACTGGTACTCCGACGAGTACAACAAGTTCATCGCCGACGGGACGATCCGCAACCTCGCCGCCACCAAGTCCAAGGACGCGAGCACCCACTCCATCGCGATGGTCGGAGAGGCCACCGTGTGGAGCATCCTCGGGCTCGGCAACGAGCCCGGCAGCTCGGTGGACCGGGTCCTGAACGGGTCCTCGTCCGAGATGTGGCTCGACCCGTGGATCGCGCACCTGAGCGACCTCGGCGTCAAGTTCAACGTGGGCTACGAGGTCAACTCCCTGTCCGTCTCCAACGGGAGGATCACGTCCGCGGGCGTCAAGGGCAAGTCCCCGATCTCCGCCGACTGGTTCGTCGTCGCGATGCCGTGCGAGCGGACCGTGACCCTGCTGAGCGACGCCGTCCTGAAGGCCGACCCGTCGCTGGCCAACATCAGGGGCCTGCGCACCGACTGGATGACCGGGCTGCAGTTCTTCCTCAAGAAGGAGCTGCCGCTCGCGCCCGGCCACGTCAACTACGGCGACTCGACGTGGGCGGTCACGTCCATCAGCCAGGAGCAGTTCTGGAAGCGCGACTTCGCCACCTACGGCGACGGGACCGTCAAGGACTGCCTCTCGTCGATCATCTCCGACTGGTTCACGCCGGGCACGTTCAACAAGAAGAAGGCGAAGGACTGCACGCCCGACGAGATCGCCGCCGAGGCGTGGAAGCAGATCAAGGCCCACCTCAACGACAGCGGGGAGACGCTGGTCACCGACGCCGACCTGCACTCGTGGTTCCTCGACCCGGCGATCATCCCGACCGGGAGCGGCGGCGTCACCAACGACACCCCGCTGTTCATCCAGCAGCCCGGGTCGTGGAAGCTGCGCCCGGAGTCCAAGACCAAGATCCCGAACCTGTTCCTGGCGGGGGACTGGGTGAAGACGCCGATCAACGTCACCACGATGGAGGGCGCCAACCAGGGCGGCCGCAAGGCCGTCAACGCGCTGCTGGACGCGGCCGACTCCAACGCCGACCGGTGCGACGTCCACGAGCTGTACGAGCAGCCGCTGTGGATCCCGTTCAAGGCCAACGACAGGCTCCGCTACGCGCTGCGGCTGCCGCACCAGTTCGACATCCTCGACACGCGCTGGCCCGGGCGGTGACCCTACGGCAGGGCGCGGCCCTACGGCAGGGCGCGGCGGGCGATCAGCGCCGCGTGCAGTAGCTGGAGGTGGCTCGGCCGGGCCGGATCGAGCCCGGTCAGCGCGCTGATGCGGCGGACGCGGTAGGCCACCGTGTTCGGGTGGACGTGCAGTGCCGCGCCCGTCGCCCGCCGGTCCAGGTCGCAGGCCAGGTACCGCTCCAGCGTGTACAGCAGCTCGGGCTTCGGGTCGAGCGGCGCCAGCAGGGCGGCCAGCCCGGCGAGCGCGCCGCTCGGCCGGCTGAGCTGGTAGTCCAGCAGGACGTCGGCGAGCCGGTACAGGCCGGGCGGGCGGCCCGCCCGGCGGACCAGGTCCATGATCTCGGCGGTCTGCCCGACGGCGGCGGGGATCCCGGCGGGGCCGGTGATCTCCGCCGCCGCCGTGACCGGGGTGTCGGCGCACTTGGCCGCCCGCGCCACGAGGTCGTGCAGGACGTCCCAGCCCGCGGAGAACGGCAGCAGGGCCGTCCCGCCGGCGGCGTCCAGGGTGGTGAAGGCCGGCTCGTCGGCGGCCTCGTCCAGCGCGGACCGGATCCGGCGGATCTTGCGCCGGGTCGCGATCCGGGCGCGCTGGCCGGTGCCCGCCTCGTCGGGGTGCGGGGCGAACGCCATCGTCAGCACCGCCCAGCGGGGCGCCGGGCGGTGCCCCGCGGTCTCCCCGGTCAGCAGCGCGGTCATCAGCGCGTGCCGCCCGCCGTGCTCCTGGCTGTCGAGGATCTGCCGCACCTCCAGGTAGGCGGCGCTGACCGCCGACAGCAGCAGCCGCTGGAAGTCCAGGAAGTAGCCGAGCGCCTCCTGGAGGGCGGGCAGGTCGGCCGGCTCCGCGCCGGCGGTCAGCTCGTCCCACGCCATCGCCGCGCCGATCTGGTACGCGGTGAGGATCGCGTCCAGCGGCACCCCCTCCTCGGCCCGCAGCGCCGCCGACTCGCGCTGCTCGCCGAACTCCTCCGGCCCGGCGGGGCGGCGGCGCGCCAGCACGTCCGCGAACTGCCGCAGGCTGTGCTGGACGATCCCGGCGATGTCCCCGGCGACCTCCTCCTGCGGCAGCTCCGCGTAGACGGGCAGCTCGTCGAGCAGCCGCGCGACGACCCGCCCGGTCAGCCGCGGGGCGCGGGCCCGCAGATGGGGCGCCATCGGCCGGCCGCCCATGCGCAGGGCCCGCATGCCACCGGTGTTGTCCCGCGTCACAACGGCTCCCGTAAGAGTCTGTTTTCACGCCAATTGAACGGTCTGTCCAAATTCTGGACGATCACGGCGACATCGTCCATGACGCCGGGAGTTGGCATGAAGCGTCTGTTGCACGGCATGGTCGGCGCGCTCGTCCTCGCGGGAACGGCCCTCGCCGCGACCCCCGCCCACGCGGCCACGGTGGAGTACGTGGCGCTGGGCGACTCGATGGCCTCCGGGCCGCTGATCCCGAACATCACCGGCCCGATCGGCTGCGGTCGGTCCACCCACAACTACGCCCACGAACTCGCCGACGCGCTGGGCGCCGACCTGACCGACGTCACCTGCAGCGGCGCCCGGACCAAGCACATGACCGAGTCGCAGAGCACCAGCGTCGCCGGTGTCGACACCGGCACCGTCGCGCCCCAGTTCGACGCCCTCACCGCGTCCACCACCCTCGTCACCCTCACCATCGGCGGCAACGACGTCGGGCTCGTCGGCATCGCCGAGGACTGCATCAACCTCGACCCCACCGCCACCCCCTGCAAGGGCGAGTTCGAGGACGAGGTCGCGCAGAAGACCACCGCCCTCGGGGCGAGCCTGAGCGCCGTCCTGGACGGTATCCGCGCCAGGTCGCCGAAGGCGCACATCGTCGTGACCGGATACGGCCTCTACATCAAGAAGAACGGCTGCTGGCCCTTCCAGCCCGTGCTGCCCACCGACGCCAACTTCCTGCAGGGCGCCGTCAACGCTATGAACGGCGTCATCCGCGACCAGTCCGCCGCGCACGGCGCCACCTACATCGACCTCGTCACGCCGTCCGCCGGCCACGACGGCTGCCAGTCGGCGTCCAAGCGCTGGGTGGAGGGCTACGTCCCGCTCAACCCGGCCGCCCCGCTGCACCCGAACGCGCGCGGTGAGGCCGCCTACGCCGACATCATCGGAAACACGCTCGGTGTCTGACCCCGCAACGCAAAGTTCTTCCTGTGTTGATCTTCCCAAGCGTTGATCTTGAATTTATGATCAAGGTCACAGCGCGCGACACGCCGCGCTGGCAGCGCGATTCTCCGGGAGGTCCCGTGCAGAAGGTCGAGCCACCGAAGCAGCCCCCGAAGGCCAAGAAGATCAAGCTGGAGATCAAGCGGCTGGAGAAGGTCGAGACGACCGGTCTCCGCGAAGGCGGCTGATCCTCCCCGAGCGTCCGGGGGGGCCGGCCCGCCGGCCGGGCGGGCGGTGCCAGCCCCCCCCCCGGAGGGGCCGCCGGCGGGGGGGCCCACACAAAAACCGACACCCCCCCCCCCCCCCCCCCCCCGCCC
>NZ_JBEYTW010000125.1:0-24818 GCF_040643275.1 Spirillospora sp. NPDC047418 | reverse complement strand
ATTAAAACACCAAAAAAAAAAAACCCCCCCCCCCCCCCCCCCCGGGGCGGGGGGGTTAGGGACTGCATGCAGGTTAGGAGGGCGAGCTGGGTCTCGGCGTCTGAGTTGGGCGGTGGGGTCCAGGTGCGTACGTTGTCGGGCACGTTGACGCCGTGCCGGCGCATGCACGCGGCGAAGGCGGTGACCACCTTGGGCGGGGCCGTGGTCGGTCGCGCGGCCTGCGGCGCGGGTGCGGGCGATCCCTGTGCGGGGCTGCCCGAGCGCCGGGGATCGGGGGACGGCGGGGAGGGCGTGGCGGTGCCGTCCGGAGCGGCGGAGCCGGGGGAGGCGGAGCCGGGCGAGGGGGAGTTGGCGGAGGCGGGGGGCGAGGTGGCGGGGTCAAGGCCGCCGTTGCCTTCGCCGTTTCCGCCGCAGCCGGCGGTGAGCGCCAGGGTCGCGGCGAGCAGCAGTGCCGCCGGTCTGGTTCGGGACATCGGCTCCACCTGAGTCCTTCCGGTGACGCGGCCCGGGACTGACGCGGCCCGGGACCGGCTGCGGGAAGTCCAATTATCGGGCTGCACGGAGGATCCCGCTTATCAATCGGTAAAGGTATGTAGAGTTCGGTTTTTGGGTTTACTTATAACGTGCCCCCCGGCCGTGTGCGGCGCTATTGAATGCTCGTTCGCAGATGAACGGCCCGATTTTGTGCGCACTGGGCGAGCAATTTTTCCGGCTGTTGTTCGGCGGTCTTGTGCGGGCCTGTTCCCGCGTGGTCCCATCCGGTCCCCGACGGACGTCTCGTGATGGGTGACCTGATGATGAGTGTTCGCACGCGCCGGGCCCGGCGCCTGCTGGTGACGGCCGGGGCGGGCGCGCTGCTCGCCGCCGGCCTGAACGGCGCCGGGGCCGCGGCGGCGGACACCCGGGACGCCGATGTCACGGTGTCCTACCAGTGCGCGTTCCCCGCCGGGCCGCAGCAGGTGAGCGTCCGCTACCGGGCGGCCTTCCCCGTGTCGGCGGCGCCGGGCGGGCAGGTGCGGCCCGGCGCGGTGACCGTGACCCTCGGCGTCCCGCGCGCCGCGGTCGCCGGCCTCGGTGCCGCCAAGATCGGCGGCACGGTGCGGGTCAGCGCCGTGACCGGGCAGAACGGGGCGTCGGCCGACGCGGGCTGGCCGGCGCTGGCGGTCGAACCGGCCGCCGTGCCGGACGCGGGCGCCGTGACCCTCACGGCGTCCGGCGACCTGCCCGCCGTGACGGCCGGGCCGGCGGGCGACCTCGCCTTCAGGGTCGGCGGCCTGGCCCTCGCGCTGGCCCCGGCCCCTGCCCCGGCGGAGGCCGAGGCAGGTGCCGGGGCGGAGGCGGGGGCCGAGGCCGGGACGCCGCCGGACGGTCAGGCCGCATGCACCCCCGGGGAGGGCCGGGACCAGGTCCTCGCCACCGTGCCCCTGGTGACGCCGGGCGCCGGGGAGGCGCCGCGCAAGCAGCCGGAGAAGCGCGCGGCGCTGCCGGCCGGGAAGGCGCCGCCGGACTGCCGGGTCCTCCAGGAGGAGGGCTGGCAGTTCTCCGGCTGCCTGTACATGAACGGCTTCTCGAACGTCCGCAAGCTCGGCGGGGCGTCCGTCCTCAACGATCCGGAGGCGCCGGAGCCCGCACTGACCAACGTCAAGTACAACCTCGTCCCCGGCCCCACCGGGCTCGGGGTGGACGTCCGGTTCCGCTTCCACGAGCCGCTGCGGTCCGAGGCGACCTTCCTGACCTTCGACTTCATGCCCACGACCGCGACGATGGAGATCGACCAGATCGGGCTGGGCACGCAGACCGCCGCGCCGTACGAGAAGGGGCAGACGCGGCAGCACGTCCAGAGCAGCATGCGCGTGTCGATCCGGCTGTACGACGTGGCCGTCAACGGCACACCGCTGGAGGTCGGCGACCACTGCCAGTCGGCCCGCCCGGTCGACGTCACCCTCAGCGACGCCCCCGGGGCGAACATCACCAACATCGTCAAGGGCGGGGCGTCGGACGGGTCGTTCGAGATCCCGCCCTTCGAAGGATGCGGGGTCGGCGAGGACCTCGACCCCCTGTTCACCGGGTCCGTGTCCGGGCCCGGCAACTACCTGAAGATCACCCAAGGGGCCATCTGCGGTCTGGCCGCGGCCACCTGCCCGCCGGCGATGCCAGAGCTGGAGCGGTAGCGGCCGCAGGGGTGAGCCATCCGCGCCCGGCACCGCCGGCGGCGCGCGCACCCGGCCGCCGGACGGCCCGTGTGAGCGTTGTCACTCGACAATAAAGTCCGCCTAAAGCAGCAATTTAAACGTCTCAGAATTTGTCATCGGCGGCCGATGACGAATGAGGTTTCCGGCGAGTAACTTACCGGGGAAACATATCCGAAACGGTTGTCCGGAGGTGATGCGGTATCGGGGGTGGCCGAAGAATTCCCTAGCTCGTGTTTCGAGAATCGAGAGGTAGAGCAGTGAAGACCAAGAAGAACGCCGGGCGCCGGAGCGGAATGCTCGTCGGTGCCGCCGTGGCGCTGAGCGCCGCCGGCATCATGGCGGCGCTGCCCGCCTCGGCGGCCGCGCCCATCCACTACTCCTTCGACCTGACGGGGTCGTCGTTCATCAAGGCCCCGAACGGCACCGCCGACCTCACCGGCGGCGTCGAGGCCGACCTGGACGTCACCAAGCCCACGGACAACGTGGTGGCCGACCTGACGCTGAACCCGACGACGGGTCACTTCCAGATCCTCGGCTTCCTGCCCGTGGACGCGGCGATCTCGTTCGTCCCGGTGGGCAAGACCACGGGAACGTACGCCAACAGCGCGCTGACGACGCACTCGAAGATGACCGTCAAGCTCAGCTCGTTCAAGGCGTTCGGCGCCCTCGAGCTCGGCGGCGGCGAGAACTGCCAGACCAGCGAGCCGTCCGACATCACCCTGGCGTCGGAGGGCAAGTTCATCCCCTCCCAGGGCGGCACCCTGAAGACGTCCGACTACGCGCTGTCCTCGATCCAGGACTGCGGCGCGCTGACGGGGATCCTCAACCTCTTCACCGCCGGCTCCGGCAACACGATCGACCTCAAGCTCGCCCCCAAGGCGTAGCCCCGGCCCATCCCCACCTCACGCACACGAGAGGTACGAGGTGAAACCCAAGAAACTCTCCCGGAGGGTCCGGACCGGCACGGTCCTGGGCTCGGCGACGGGATTGATGCTCGCCATGGCCGCCGCGGTGGCGGCCGCTCCGGCGGCGTCGGCAGCGGAACCCCTGCTGCTCAACTACAAGTGCACCTACCCCCTGGTCGGCCCGCAGGACCTCAAGGTCAAGATCTCGGCCACCATCCCCGAGAAGGTCGCGCTCAACACGCCGACGCCGACGATCAACATCGAGGCGGTCTCGACCGTCAGCGCGGACACCACGTTCGGCCTGTGGACGACCCGCACCAAGAGCCTGACGGGCACCGCGGTGGCCTCCGCGGTCCTCACCGCGCCCCAGTACTCGTTCGGGCTGCCGCTGAAGCCGAAGATGACGCTGGCTCCGGCGGACGTCCCCGAATCGGGGGCGTTCGACATCACCGCGACCGGCTCGCAGGTACCGCTGACGTTCAACAAGGCGGGCTGGGCGCAGATCACGGTCGGCAACCTGGACCTGGCCATCACCCCGCTCGGGGCGGACGGGCAGCCCACCGGCCTCGGCCAGATCAACGCGTCCTGCAAGCAGCTGCCGGGCCAGAACAACGTCCTGGCGCAGTTCCTCATCGACGACGGCAGCAACCCGCCCAAGCCGGAGCCGAAGAACGGGACGTTCCCGGGCCCGGCGCCGACGAAGGTGCTCGGCGACGCGCCGGGATCGCCGGAGAAGACGCTGCAGTACACCTGCCCGTTCCCGCTCGTGGGCGACGGCGACCTGACGGTCAAGATCAAGTCGAACGTCCCGGCGGAGATCCCGGTGAGCACCGGCGAGCTGGTCACGTTCACCAAGCCGATCGAGGTCACCTCGGTGTCCACCGTTCCGGCCGACGTGAACGAGAACGGGCTCCAGCAGCTCGGCGCGGTCGAGATGGACGGCAGCGTCCTCGCCGAACCGACCATCACGGTTCCCGAGATGGCCGGCCCGGTTCCGCTGTGGATGAAGCTGCAGCTCGCCAAGACGGACGTGCCCCCGACCGGCCCGGTCGACATCAACGGCCCCGGCTCGGCGCCCGCGCTGTCGTTCACCAAGACCGGCACCGGCAAGGTCACTCTGGACAACATCAACATCCAGAACTTCACGACCTACCAGGCCGACGGCACGCCGGCGAACCTCGGCGACTTCACCTGCACCCTGAAGCCCGGGCAGGAGAACACCCTGTTCAGCTTCGACATCGTCGACGGCGGAACGAACCCGGAGCCGGACACCACGGCTCCTTCGGTCCCGGCGAACGTGTCGGGCACGGGCACGGACGACTCGGCGTCGGTGAAGTGGGATGCCGCCACCGACAACGAGGGCGGCTCGGGTGTGAAGGGCTACTACGTCACGGTGGACGGTCAGAAGCGTCCTGACGTGGTGGCCGGTACCGAGACGACCGTCTCCGGTCTGGCCAAGGGCGACCACACCTTCGCGGTGTCGGCCGTGGACAACGCGGGCAACGAGTCCGAGGCTTCGGCCCCGGTCACGGTGAACGTGCCTGGTGTGGTGGTCCCCGACACCACCGCTCCTTCGGTTCCGGCGAACGTGACCGGCACCGGCGATGGTGAGTCCGCGTCGCTGTCGTGGGATGCGTCCACGGACAACGAGGGTGGCGACGGTGTGAAGGGCTACTACGTCACCGTGGACGGCCAGAAGCGTCCCGACGTGGTGACCGGTACCTCTACGACCATCGCCGGCCTGGCAAAGGGCGACCACACCTTCGCGGTGTCGGCCGTCGACAACGCCGGCAACGAGTCCGCGGCTTCGGCCCCCATCACGGTGAACGTGCCGGGAAGCGAGCCCGAGCCGGACACCACCGCTCCTTCGGTTCCGGCGAACGTGTCGGGCACGGGCACGGACGACTCGGCCTCGGTGAAGTGGGATGCCGCCACCGACAACGAGGGCGGCTCGGGTGTCAAGGGCTACTACGTCACGGTGGACGGCCAGAAGCGTCCTGACGTGGTGACCGGTACCGAGACGACCGTCTCCGGTCTGGCCAAGGGCGACCACACCTTCGCGGTGTCGGCCGTGGACAACGCGGGCAACGAGTCCGACGCGTCCGCCGCGATCACCGTCGCGGTGCCCGGTGACGACACCCCGCCCGGCGACACCGTCTCGTACGCGCTGGCCGGAACGTCCACCATCAAGGGCGGGAACGGCAAGGTGGCGCTGAGCGGCGCCGTCAGCGCCAAGGTCGACGGCAGCGGCAAGGTCGCCGCCGACCTGACCCTGAACCCGACCACCGGCAGCTTCTCGCTGTTCGGGTTCCTGCCGGCGACCGCCGACATCGCCTTCGCCCCGCAGGGGCAGACGACCGGCACGCTGTCCGGCGGCACCCTGACCACGCAGACCAAGACGCTGGTCAAGGTTCCCTCGGTCAAGGTGTTCGGGCTGAACATCGGCGGCGGGGAGACCTGCCAGGCGAGCGCCCCGGCCACCATCCCGCTGAAGTCCACCAACTTCAGCGTCGCCGGCGGCGGCACGCTCACCGGCGAGTACACCCTGCCCAGCCTGACCGGCTGCGGCTTCCTCACCCCGGTCATCAGCCAGATCGTGGCCGGCGGCGGAAACAAGATCGACCTGAAGGCCACGCCGAAGAAGTGATCCACCGGCAGTGACCCCACGGTCCTGACACCGGTCCCCGCCGCCCGTTCCAGGGACGGCGGCGGGGACCGGCACCACCGACATCCCGCCGCGGGCGGGAGCACCCCCCGGAGAGGCGCCAGGTGAGAGCCATGAGGAGACCCGCCCGCTGCGCGGCCCGGGCCGCCGCGCTCGCGTGCGGCGCCGCCGTCCTCACCGGTGTGCAGGCCCCCTCCGCCCCCTCCGCCGCCGCGGCCGAGCCCGTCTCGCTGACCCTGAACTACCACTGCGTCTTCCCGCTGATCGGTGCGGAGCCGGTCAGCGTCAAGATCGACACCGACGTCCCGAAGACCGTGGTCGCCGGGACGCGGCTGCCCGGGTTCGTCATCGACTCCGTCTCCACGGTCAGCGCGGCGTCCACCCGCGGCCTGGCCGCGGTCGGTTCCAGAACGCTGGCGGGCAAGGCGCTCGCGAAGGCGTCCATCACGGTGCCCGAGCTGCCCGGCGGCCTCCCCGTCCCCGTCACGTCCACGCTGGACGAGACCGCGATCCCGGCCGAGGGCGCGTTCTCCGTCCGCGCCAGGGGCGCCACCGTCCCGCTGACCTTCCGCAAGACCGGCCGGGGAACCGTGACCGTCGGGGGCCTCGTCCTGACGCTGACACCGGCACTGGACGACGGCGGGCCGTCCGGCCTCGGCACCTTCGAGTCCGAGTGCACCCAGGACCCGGACCAGAACAACGTGCTCGCCACGTTCGACATCGTCGATTCGACGCCGCCCCCGTCGCCGCCCTCTTCGCCGCACCACGACTACACGGTCGAGGGGTCGACGGCCATCAAGGCGGCCGGCGGGACGGTCCCGCTGAACGGCTCGCTCGGCGCGGACGTGGATCCGTCCACCGGAGACGTCACCGCCGACCTCGACCTCGCCCCGGCCACCGGCGCCTTCCAGATCTGGGGCCTCCTCCCCGTCACCGCCGACTTCGGGTTCGCGCGGGACGGCCGGACCACCGGCGAGCTGACCGCCGGAGCGCTCACCGTGACCGCCCCGCTGGACGTCCGGGTGACGTCGGTCAAGGCGTTCGGGCTGCCCGTCGGCGGCGCGGAGCAGTGCCGAACGGAGCGGTCCGCCGCCCTCACGCTGACCTCGGCCGGGCCCTTCGACCCGGCGACCGGCGGGCGGCTCACCGCCGCCGGCTACACGCTCCCTCCGCTCCGGGACTGCGGCGCGCTGACCCCGGTCCTCAGCACGTTCATCACCGGCCCCGGCAACACGGCCGACCTGACCCTCACGCCGAAGGAGGAGGACTGATGCGGGTCCGCACGCTCGGCGGCAGGGTCCTCGCCGCGGGGATGGCGCTGTCCGCGCTGCTCGCGGCGCCCGGCACCGCGACGGCGGCCCCGGCGGCGCCCGCGGCACCGGCGGCCGATCCCGTCCCGCCCGGCGACGCCTTCTACACCCCGCCGGACCCGCTGCCCGCGGGCGCGCCCGGCGACGTCATCCGGTCCCGGCCATCGCCGGCCGGGCCGCCGACCGCTCGCCGGCTCGCCGACGCGTGGCAGGTCATGTACCTGTCCACGGACGGGCTCGGCCGGCCGGACGCGGTGACCGGGACGATCCTGGTGCCCAAGGGCGCCGACCGGGCGACGGCGCCGGTCATCGGCTTCGGCCCCGGCACCAGCGGGCCCGCCTTCCGCTGCGCCCCCTCGACGTTCATCGCCGGAGGAGCCTTCTACGAGCAGGCCGCCCTCAACGAGATGCTCCAGGCCGGATACGCGGTCGCCGTCACCGACTACGAGGGCTACCACGCCGCCCCGACGTCGACGTACATGACGGGACGCTCGATGGGGCCCGCCCTCATGGACGCCGTCCGCGCGGCGCAGCGCCTGCCGGACGCGGGCCTGTCGAAGGACGCGCCGGTCGTCTTCCGCGGCTACTCGCAGGGCGGCGGCGCCGCGATGTGGGCGGGGCAGCTCCAGCCGTCCTACGCCCCGGAGCTGAAGCTCGCCGGCGTGGTCGGCGGCGGTGTTCCCGCCAACCTCGCGCTCGTGGCCCTCGGGCTGGAGGGCAAGAAGCCGTTCGGCTTCCTGCTGGACGCGCTGATCGGGCTCGACAACGCGTATCCCGAACTCCAGCTGGACTCCTATCTCAACGACGAGGGACGCGCCGCGGTGGCCGGAATGGAGCAGAACGACTGCACCCTCGTCGGCGACTACTTCACCCGCAATCCGCTGGGGACGGCCCCGTGGGCGGCCCGCGTCACCGAGAACCGTCTCGGCGGCGCGCCCATCAAGGTCCCGGTTCTGCAGTACCACTCCGACGCCGACGAGATCGTCGCGTTCGGTCAGGCGAAAACGCTGCGCGGCCAGTACTGCGCGCAGGGCGTCCCGCTCACCTGGAAGGTCTGGAACGGCCTCAGCCATATCACCCTCGTCTACCGCGGCGACGCGGAGGCGATGGCGTTCATCGCGGATCGGCTCGCCGGGCGACCGGCGACCCCCAACTGCGCCCCCACCCCGAGTCCCTGAAGGAGAGATTCGATGATTCGGCGATTGATCATCGGAACCGTGCTCGCGTCCGTGACCGCCACCGGAGCCGCGGCCTGCGGCGGCGGTGACGGCGGCGGCGACGGCGGCAAGCCCGCGCCGGAGGTCGCGTGGGCCGGGCGCGTCTGCGACGGCGTCACCGCCAGCGGCACCGGCCTCAGCTTCCCCCAGCTCGACCCGAAGGACGAGGCGAAGTCCGCGAAGGCGATCGCCGGGTTCCTCGGCGCCATGAACCAGCACCTCAAGACCCTGGAGACGAAGGTGCAGGGCGCGGGCGCGCCGCCGGTCGACGGCGGCCAGGCGGCCCTGGACTCGGCCCTCGCCAACCTGCGGGGGACCCAGAAGGCGGTGCAACTCGCCTCGACCCGCATCACGAAGGCCGAGGTGACCGACGCCAAGTCCTACAAGGCGGCGCTGCGCGACGCGGGCCGGGCGATGCAGAAGGTCCAGACCTACCAGGGGCCGACCAAGGACCTGCGCGCCAACCCCGCGCTGGCCAAGGCGTTCGACCAGGCGAACTCGTGCAAGGCGCACCAGCTGTGAAGCGCGCGGGCAGCGTGAGACCAGGAGCAGCACCATGACAAGGCGCGTGATCGCCGGTCTGGTCCTCGCCGCGCTCGCGGCCGGGCCGCTGGCCGGCTGCGGCGGTGACGACGCCGCCCCCGGAGGCACCCCGGCCGCGACCGGCTCGGCGGCGGACGCGACGCCGCGGGCGAAGGCGAGCAAGGAGACGGTCGCGTGGGCGGGCCGGGTCTGCGACGCGCTGGCGGGCGGGCTCACCAAGTCCCCGCCTCCCAAGATCGACCCGAAGGACGTCGCGGCCTCCGAACGCGCCATCGCCGCGTACATGACCGGGATGGCGAAGCGGCTCGGCACCGTCCGGACCAGGCTCGGGAAGGTGGGGCCGCCGCCGGTACCGGACGGGAAATCGCTCCTGAGCGGGACGGACGCCGATCTCAAGGCCGTCCAGGGGCAGCTCCTGGAGGCGGCGTCCGGGTTGCGGAAGACGAAGGTCGGCACGCCGGCGTTCCGCACGGCCCAGGGGAACGCCGGCAAGGCGATGCGCCGGCTCGGCGGCTACCAGCCGCCGACCCGCGCGCTGCGCGCCGACCCCGCCCTGGGCGACGCGTTCACCCGCGCCGCGCCCTGCCGCAAGAGGGCCGGATCATGACGCCCGTGCTCGGATATCCGGTGAGCGCGCTGCGTGAGGCCGGCCGGATGTTCGCGCTCGCCGCGACCGTGCTCGGCATGTCGGTCCGGCGGCCGTTCCAGTTCCGCGAATTCGTGGAGCAGTTCTGGTTCATCGCCAGCGTCACGATCCTGCCGACGGCCCTCGTGTCGATCCCGTTCGGCGCGGTGACGTCGCTGCAGGTCGGCTCGCTCACCCAGCAGTTCGGCGCGCAGTCGTTCACCGGCGCGGCGAGCGTCCTGGTCGTCATCCAGCAGGCCAGCCCGATGATCGTGGCGCTGCTGGTGTCGGGGGTCGCGGGCGCCACCATCTGCGCGGACATCGGCGCCCGGACGATCCGGGAGGAGCTGGACGCGATGGAGGTCCTCGGCGTCTCCCCGGTCCAGCGGCTCGTCGTCCCCCGGGTCCTCGCCTGCATGGCGGTCGCGTTCCTGCTCAACGGCCTCGTGTCGGTCGTCGGCGTCGCGGGCGGCTACTTCTTCAACGTCCTGATGCAGGGCGGGACGCCCGGCGCGTACGTCGCGAGCTTCTCCGCGCTCGCCCAGCTCCCCGACATCTACGTCGGCGAGGCGAAGGCGCTGCTGTTCGGCTTCGTCGCCGGCGTGGTCGCCGCCTACCGGGGCCTGAACCCGAAGGGCGGCCCGAAGGGCGTCGGGGACGTGGTGAACCAGTCGGTCGTCATCACGTTCCTGCTCCTGTTCCTGCTCAACCTCGTGATCACCGGGATCTACCTCCAGGTCGTCCCGCCGAAGGGTGGCTGAGACATGGCCGTGCTGAGAGCGGGCCCGACCCGCTGGTTCGCGTGGCTGGACCAGCCCGGCGACCAGGGCACCTTCTACGTCCGGGCGCTGCTGTGGGTTCCGCGCGCGCTTCGCCGCTACCGCAAGGAGGTGCAGCGGCTGCTCGCCGAGGTGGCGTTCGGCAGCGGCGGCCTCGGCGTCATCGGCGGGACGATCGGCGTCATGGTCGCGATGACGCTCGCGACCGGCGTCGTCGTCGGCATGCAGGGCTACTCGGCGCTCCAGCAGATCGGGACGTCCGCGTTCACCGGGTTCGCGTCCGCCTACATCAACACGCGGGAGATCGCCCCGGTCGTGTCGGGCCTCGCGCTGTCGGCGACGGTCGGCGCCGGGTTCACCGCGCAGCTCGGCGCGATGCGCATCAGCGACGAGGTGGACGCCCTGGAGGTGATGGGCATCCCGTCGCTGCCGTACCTGGTGACGACCCGGATCATCGCGGGCGCGGTCGCGATCGTCCCGCTGTACGCGATCGGGCTGCTGTGCGCCTACCTGGCGTCCCGCGAGGTCACGGTCGTGTTCAACGGGCAGTCGGCCGGCACGTACGACCACTACTTCGGGCTGTTCCTGTCGCCCGTGGACGTCGTCCTGTCGTTCTTCAAGGTGCTGGTGTTCAGCGTCCTGGTGATCCTGTCGCACTGCTACTACGGCTACCGCGCGGTCGGCGGGCCGGCCGGTGTGGGCCGCGCCGTCGGCCGCGCGGTCCGCACGTCCATCGTGCTGATCAGCGTCAGCGACTTCTTCTTCAGCCTCGCGCTGTGGGGGACGAACACGACGGTCAAGGTGGCCGGATGAGCGCCGGGGACAGCGCCGGGGACATGGTGCCGAGGCGGCTCGCGGGCGTGGCGTTCCTGCTCGTGCCGGCGCTGCTGGTCTGGCTGTCGATCGCCGTCTACAACAAGCAGTTCACCAAGGTGACCTGGGTGACGCTGGAGACCGCCAGCGCGGGTAGCGAGATGCATCCGCACGCGGACGTGAAGCTGCGCGGCGTCGTCGTCGGCGAGGTCCGGGAGATCTCGTCGGACGGCGGCGTCGCGACCCTGAAGCTGGCGATCCAGCCCGACAAGGTGCGGCTGCTGCCGCGCAACGTGTCGGCGCAGCTGCTCCCGACGACGCTGTTCGGGCAGCGGTTCGTCGCGCTGATCCCGCCCGCCGCGCCGGTCCGCGCGCGGCTCACCGGCGGCAGCGTGATCAGCCAGGACCGGTCGGCCAACGCGATCGAGCTGCAGCAGGTGATGGACAACCTGTATCCGCTGCTCACCGCCGTCCAGCCGGCGGAGCTGGCGGCCACGCTCACCGCCGTGTCGCAGGCGCTCGACGGGCGCGGCACCGAACTCGGGCGGACGCTGGTCGAGCTGGACGCCTACCTCAAGAAGATCAACCCGAGCGTGCCCGCGCTCAACCGCGACATCAGGCAGCTCGTCGAGGTCAGCCGCCACTACGACGAGGCCGCGCCCGACATCCTCCAGGCGCTGAACGACTTCGCCTACACGAGCCGGTCGATCGCCGACCAGCGGACCAACCTGGCGAGGCTGTACGCGGCGGTCACGGACGCGTCCCAGGACCTCTCGGACTTCCTGCACGAGAACTCCGGCAACTTCATCCGGCTGGCGGCGACGAGCCGTCCGACGCTGGAACTGCTGCGCGAGTACGCGCCCGAGTATCCGTGCACGCTGCGGATGCTGACCGAGTTCGTCCCCGTGATGGACGAGGTGCTCGGCAAGGGCACCGAGCAGCCCGGCCTGCACGTGAACGTGAAGACGCTGCCGTCCAAGGGGCGGTACGTGCCGGGCAAGGACCGTCCGCGCTACACCGACAAGAGCGGCCCGCACTGCTACCCGGTCGGCGCGACCGTGAAGTCGGCGCCGCTCAACGCGGACTCGCCCGTCGCCGTCGCCCCCGGCGCGCTCGGCCTGCCGAACTCGCCCGAGGAGAACCACCTCGTCAACGAGCTGCTCGCGCCCGGCCTCCAGGAGGTCCCGGAGGCGCTGCCCGACTGGAGCAGCGTCCTGCTCGGCCCGCTCTACCGGGGCACGGAGGTGACGCTGCGATGAAGAGTCTCGCGAGGCCGATGGTCAAGTCGGTCGCGTTCGTCGTGGTGACCGTGGTCGCGACCGCGATGCTGGCGCTCAGCATCACCCGGGCGGGCGGCGGCGACACCGTCTCCTACCAGGCGCGGTTCACCGACGCGTCCGGGCTGCGGGAGGGCGACAGCGTCCGGATCGCGGGCGTCGAGGTCGGACGGGTCGCCAAGATCAGGGTGGTCGAGCACCGGGTCGCGCTCGTCTCGTTCGGCGTCGGCCGCGGCCACCACCTCCCGGCGTCGTCCACCGCGACGATCAAGTACCTGAACCTGATCGGGCAGCGGTACGTCGAGCTGGAGCGCGGCGCCGGGGGAGCCGGGACGCTGGCGGCCGGCGCGACGATCCCGGTCGAGCGGACGACGCCCGCGCTGAACCTGACGCAGCTGTTCAACGGCTTCCAGCCGCTGTTCCAGGCGCTGTCGCCGAAGGACGTGAACCAGCTCGCCGGCTCGATCATCCAGGTCCTGCAGGGCGAGGGCGGGACGGTCGAGGGCCTGCTGTCCTCGATCGGCTCGCTGACCAGCGGCATCGCCGACAAGGACGCGGTCATCGGGCAGGTGATCGACAACCTGAACGCCGTCCTCGGCACGATCAACGGGCGCGGCGACAACCTCGGGAACCTGATCGGGACGCTGCGGCGGCTCGTGTCCGGCCTGGCCGCCGACCGCACCGCGATCGGCGAGGCGATCAGCGCGCTCGACGACCTCGCCGGCACCACCACCGGCCTGCTGAAGGACGGCCGCGCACCGCTCAAACGCGACATCGAGCAGCTCGGGCGGCTGTCGCGGAACCTGTCGGACGACTCCCCGAAGGTCGACGCGTTCCTGCGGCTGCTGCCGGTGAAGATGGCGGCGATCGGGCGGATCGCCTCGTACGGGTCGTGGATGAACCTCTACCTCTGCGAGGCCGACCTCAGCGGCGTCACCTACAAGCAGTACCCGGGCGAGCAGCACCCGCCGCCCACCGGCATCCCGCTGACGGCCGAAAGGTGCGGCGCATGAGCAGGAATGAGCGGAGCGAACCGGGGGGCCTGGGGGGTCGGCCCCCCAGACGAGGCCGGCCCAGGTTGAAACCCGTCCGGGAGCGGAATCCGATCGCCGTCGCGGTCGTGTCGCTCGCGCTGATCGTCGGCGCCGCGCTGCTGTCGTTCAACGCCAAGAACCTGCCGGTCATCGGCGGCGGCACCCGCTACACCGCCGACTTCGGCGAGGCGGCGGGGCTGCGGTCCGGGAACGAGGTGCGGGTCGCCGGGGTGAAGGTCGGCGAGGTCACCGGCGTCCGGCTGAACGGCGCGAAGGTCACCGTGGACTTCCGCGTCCGCGACACCTGGATCGGGGACGCCAGCACGGTCGCGATCGCGATCAAGACGCTGCTCGGCGACAAGTTCCTCGCCGTCGACCCGCTCGGCGCGCACCGGCAGGACCCCGGCCGCCGCATCCCCCTCGCCCGCACGACGTCCCCCTACGACGTGACGGAGGCGTTCGACGACCTCGCCGGGACGGTCGGGCAGATCGATTCGGCGCAACTCGCGGCGAGCCTCGACGCGATCTCCACGACGTTCTCCGGGACGGCACCGAGCGTCCGCAAGGCCCTGGACGGCGTCTCGGCGCTGTCGAAGACCGTCTCGTCGCGGGACGCCGAACTCGCGCGGCTCCTCGCCAACACGCGGCAGGTCACCGGGACGATGTCGGAGCAGAGCACGAACGTCGAGGCGCTGCTGCGCGACGGGAACCTGCTGCTCGGCGAGATCCGGCGCCGCCGCGAGGCGATCCACGCGCTGCTGGTCGGGACGCAGGAGTTGTCCCGGCAGATCGTCGGGCTCGTCGACGACAACCAGAAGCAGCTCGACCCGACGCTGCGGGCGCTCGGCCGCGTCACCGACCTGCTGCAGAAGAACCAGGACAACCTCGACAAGGCGCTGAAGACGGCCGGCCCGTACACGCGGCTGCTCGGCAACTCGCTGGGCAACGGCCGCTGGATGGACGGGTACCTGTGCGGGCTCGTCCCGAAGGAGTACCGGCCGAAGGCGCCGGATAAGGGCTGCATGCCGCCCCCACAGGCAGTTGCCGGGGGGCCTGGGGGGGCGTCCCCCCAGAAGAAACAGGGAGGCGGTCACTGATGTTGCGCAGACTGGGCACGCCGCTGCTCGCCGCCGGAATCGCCATCGTCGTCGCCGCCGGCGCGTTCGTGGCCCTGCACGGGCCGTCCGGGACACGAGTCACCGTCTACTTCCGGGACGCGGTCGGAATCTACAAGGGCTCGGACGTCCGGGTGCTCGGCGTGAAGGTCGGCACGGTCGACTCCGTCCGGGCCGAGGGAACCCAGGTCAGGGCCGTCATGACCGTCGACCGGGGGGTGGACGTCCCGGCCGGCGCGAAGGCGGTCGCGGTCGCGCCGAGCCTGGTCGCCGACCGGTACGTGCAGCTGACGCCCGCCTACACGTCCGGGCCGAGGATGGCGTCCGGCACCGTCATCCCGGCCGACCGGACGGCGACGCCGATGGAACTCGACAAGGTCTACGACAGCATCCGGAAACTCGCCACCGACCTCGGGCCGAAGGGCCTCAACAAGGACGGCGCGATGTCGCGGGTCCTGGAGACCGGCGCGGAGAACCTGAGCGGGAACGGCCGCGACATCCGCACCACGACCGAGCGGATGGCACAGGCCGCGAAGACGCTGTCGGGGTCGCAGCAGGACCTGTTCGCGACGATCCGCGGCCTCCAGACGTTCACGACCATGCTGAAGACGAACGACGGGCAGGTCAGGCAGGCCGAACGGCAACTGGCGGACGTGTCCGGCTTCCTCGCCGCCGACCGGCAGGAGCTGGACGCCGCGCTGAAGGCCCTCACCGAGGCGCTCGCCCGGGTCAAGGTCTTCATCCACGACAACCGCGAGCAGATCTCCGGGAACGTCGAGAAGCTCGCGAAGATCACGCAGGTGCTCGTGAAACAGCGGCGGTCGCTGGCGGAGGCGCTCGACGTCCAGCCGCTGAACGCGACCAACATCCTCAACGCCTACGACCCGCGCACGCGCACCCTCATGGGCCGGCAGAACCTCAGTGAACTGACCCCGCCGCTGCCGGTGGCGGGCACCCGGAAGGCGGCACCATGACCCGCCCTGCACCCCGTTCCACCGCCATGCTGCGGCGGCTCGCCTGCCTGGCGGCCGCCGCCACGGCCCTCGGCGGCTGCGGGTTCTCGGGGGTTCAGGACCTTCCGCTGCCCGGCGGGGCCGACCTCGGCGACCACCCGTACACGGTGAAGGCGCAGTTCGCGAACGTGCTGAACCTCGTCCCGCAGTCGGCGGTGAAGGTCAACGACGTCGCCGTCGGCCGGGTCGTCAAGGTCGCGCTGCCCCGCGAAGGCTGGACGGCCGAGGTCACGATGAGGGTCAACGGCGATGTGAGGCTGCCCGCGAACGCCTACGCCGAACTGCGCCAGTCGAGCCTGCTGGGCGAGAAGTTCGTCCAGCTCAGCGCGGGGCCGACGAACGTCCCGGGAGGTGCCGCCGCGCCGGGCGACGCCCCGCCGGGCGGGGACGCGCCGTCCGCGAGCACCGGGACTCTCGCGGACGGCGCGGTCATCCCGGCGTCGCGGACGAACCGGAACCCCGAGGTCGAGGAGGTGTTCGGCGCGCTGTCGATGCTGCTGAACGGCGGCGGCATCGCGCAGCTCCGGACGATCACCGGCGAGCTGAACCGGGCGCTCGGCGGCAACGAACCGCAGGTCCGGTCGCTGCTGGAGCAGGCCCGCACGCTCGTCGGCGACCTGGACGCGAACAAGCGGGGCATCACCGACGCCATCGACGGCCTGAACCGGCTGTCGGCCACGCTGCGCGGCCGCAAGGCGCAGATCGGCGTCGCGCTCGACGACATCGAACCCGGCCTCGCCGTCCTGGAGGAGCAGCGCGGGGCGCTCGTCCGGATGCTGAAGTCGCTGGACGAGCTGTCCCGGGTCGCGGTCACGACCGTCCGGCAGAGCAAGGACGACCTGATCGCCGACCTGCAGGCCCTCGAACCGACGCTCCGCAAGCTGTCCGACGCCGGCCACGACCTGCCGGACGCCCTCCAGGTCCTGCTGACCTACCCGTTCACCGACGCCGTCCTGCCCGCGATCAAGGGCGACTACCTGAACGTGTACCTCCAGGTGACGGCGCGTCCGGGCACCCAGGTCATCCCGCCGATCACGCAGCCGCAGGGGGACTGATGGTCACCGTCGCCACCAGGATCAAGAACATCGTCTTCCTCATCGTCGGCGTCCTCGCGATGGGCTACGTCGGGCTCAACTACGCCGACCTGGGCGGATACGTCGGATACCGCGACTACTACACCGTGCAGGCCGACCTCGCCGAGGCGGGCGGGCTCGCGGAGAACGCCGACGTCACCTACCGGGGCACCTCGGTCGGGCGGGTCGGCGCGCTGCACCTGGTCGGCGACGGCGTGCTCGCCGACCTGAAGATCGAGAAGTCCGCGCCGAAGATCCCGTCGCGGACGCGGGCCGTCGTGGCGAACCGGTCGGCGATCGGCGAGCAGTACATCGACCTGCGCCCCGACACCGCGGCCGGGCCGTTCCTGGCGTCCGGCTCGGTCATCCCGCGCACGTCGACCGCGACACCGGCGCCGGTGACGGACCTGCTGACCAGCCTCAACGACTTCGCCGAGTCCGTCCCGACCGGCTCGCTGCGGACGGTCGTCGGCGAGCTGGGCCAGGCGTTCGCCGGGCAGGGACCGAACCTGCAGGTCCTCCTCGACAACGCGCGCTCCCTCACGCAGGCCGCCAACGAGAACGCCGGGCCGACCACGTCCCTCATCGGCGACGGCGAGACCGTCCTGCGCACGCAGAACGAGGAGGCCGCCTCGCTCAAGTCGTTCGGACGCAACGCGCGGCTCCTCGCCGAGCAACTGCGCGAGTCGGACCCGACCTTCCGGAACCTCGTGTCGACCGCGCCCGGCGCCGCCGGCGAGTTCCGCACGCTGATCCGGGACCTGGACCCGTCCCTCAGCGTCCTGGTCGCGAACCTGCTCACCACCTCCGACCTCCTGGCGCCACGATCGGACGGCCTGGAGCAGCTCCTCGCCAAGCTGCCGGACGCGGTCGCATCCGGAAAGTCCGTCGTGCAGGACGGCAGGCTCAACTTCGGGATGGTCACGACCTTCTTCAACCCGCCGAACTGCACGTCCGGGTACGGCGGCACGACGTACCGCAACGGTCTCGACACGTCGCCCGCCCCGGCGCTCAACACGGCGGCCCACTGCGCCGCGCCGCCGTCCAGCGGGATCAACGTCCGCGGCGCCGCCAACGCCCCTCGCGGCCCGGTACCGGCCCCGGCCCGCGCGGGCTCGGTGCTCACCGGCGGGACGTCCAGCCTCCCCGGTGCCCTGGCCCTGCCCGGCGTCCCCGACGGCCCCCGGGACATGCGCGGCCTCCTCGGCCTCCAGGAAGGACGCTGATGCGCGCGGCGATCAAGCGGAAGCCGTCCGCGCGGCGCGGTAAGCACTTCGCCGCCAAGGGGCCGGAAGAGGCGGAGGCGAGCGCGCCGGCCGAGCGTGGAACGCGGCAGAGCACCACAAAGCGGCGCCGGATGGTCGGCTGGGCGCTGGTGGCCGCCGCCGTGGTGTTCCTCGGGTGGTCCTCCTGGGCGACCTGGCAGGACGGTTCCGGCGAGCAGAGCGGGCCCGACCGCACGCGGGACGTCGTGCTGAAGAGTGCGGCGCAGCAGATCGCGGCGCTCAACACCATGGACCCCGCGCAGGTGGACGCGGGCCTGCGGGCGTGGCTGGACGCGTCCACCGGACCCCTCCGGGAGCAGCTCGAACGGGACGCCGCGCAGAATCGCGTGAAGATCGGCCGGTCGAAGACCAGCGCCGCGGCGACCGTCACCGGGGCCGCCGTCACCTCGCTCGACGTCCGGGCGGGCAAGGCGAAGGTCATCGCGTCCGTGCAGGTGAAGCTCGCATTGCAAGGTGGCTCACCGACGCTCCAGCGCAAGCGGTTCGAGGCCGGGACGGCGCGCACGGCGTCCGGGTGGAGGCTCGAATCGCTCACCGCGATACCGGCGGGTGCGCGATGAGGCGGCTGCTCGTGATCGCGCTCGCCGTCACCCTGCTGGGGCTGGCCGTCCGGCCCGCCGCCGGGCTGCTGCGCGAGGACGCGAACCCCCGCGACGTGGCCGTGCTGGACGATGTCGCGACGACCGAGGTCATCGGCGACGTGTCGACGGCGCTCGGCAAGGTGTTCACCTACGGGCCGGACGACGTCGCCACCACCGAGCAGGCCGCGGACCGGGAGCTGTCCGGCGCCGCGCTGAAGCAGTACCGGCGGCTGTTCGGGCAGGTGAAGCGGCAGGCACCGGCGCAGCGGGTCACGCTGGCCACGCGCGTCGTCCGGGCCGGGGTCGTCTCGCTGACCGGAGACACCGCCCGCCTGCTCGTCTTCCTCGACCAGACCGCGACGCGCGCCGGGAAGACCGCCGGGACGCCCGCCGCCGCGCAGCTCATGGTGACCGCGCACCGCGACCACGGCCACTGGACGATCACCGACCTGGCGTCCGCGTGAGGGGCGAAGCATGATCGACGACACTCTGCAGCGGACGGCGACCGCCCTCCTCGTCCTCGCCGCGCTCTTCGCCGCCTGGGCCGGATGGTCCTGGTACGCGGCGGCGGACGACGACGGCTACGCCTACTCGCGGACGCGCGCGGAGGTCCTGCAGGCGGGGGAGCAGGCCGTCCAGAACCTCAACACACTCGACTACCGCCACCTCGGACCCGGGCTGAAAACGTGGCAGGACTCCACCACCAGCGACCTCTACCGGCAGATCACGCAGGGCCGCGCGGCGTTCGAGGAGCAGGTGAAGAAGGCCCGGACCATCACCGAGGCCCGCATCCTGGACGCCGCCGTCGCCGAGCTGGACGAGCGCTCCGGCAAGGCCCGCATCCTCGTCGCCGTCGAGATCACCGTGACGCCGCCGGACGGCGATCCCGTCACCAAGCAGAGCCGCCTCGTCGGCAAGGTCACCCGAACCCCGGCGGGCTGGAAGCTCAGCGAGCTGGGGCAGGCACCGGCGGAGGCGATGTGAACGTCACGAGGGTGAACGCCACGAGGGTGAACGCCACCAGATTGCGCGCCGAGGCGACGTCTCCGATCGCGCTCGGCATCGTCGCCGTTCTGCTCGCCGTGTTCGGCTTCTACGCGCTGCACCGGGCGGACGCGGTGCGGGACGATCCGTCCGTCCGCAACACGGCCCTCACCGACAGCGCGGCGACCAGCGAGGTCAAGGGCGCCGTCGCCGACATGGTCGGCAAGGTCTTCTCGTTCAACTACACCGACCCCGCGCGCACACAGAAGGCCGCGAGTGCGGCATTGACCGGTGATGCCGTGCGGCAGTACGAGGAGATCTTCGCGAAGGTGCGGGAGCAGGCGCCGAAGGCGAAGACCGTCCTCAGCACGCGCGTCACCGACAGCGCCGTCACCACGCTGACCGGCGACCGCGCCGCCGTGCTCGTCTTCGCCGACCAGCAGACCACCCGGACGAGCGACGGCACGAGCACCCACGCGCCCGCCATGCTCACCGTGACCGCCGTCCGCCGCGCCGGCCGGTGGCGGATCGCGGCGCTCGACCCGTTCACCGCCCGCTGACCAGGCATTCCGCTGATCGGCCCGGACCGGTCCATGGGCCGCCCATAAAAAGGAATGGCGAACACGCGCGCTGCCTGGGCTTTTGTTAACTGACTCAATGAAACAACGGCTAACAGGTTATTTCAGGGACAACCGGAATCGGAGGGCATCGGCAATCCTGGGGAACGTCCGCATCCCGGCGGGCGCCCAGGCAGGGGGGAATGGCGAGTGGTGGCCACGGCATTGGACGTCCGCGCGTTCGAGGAGGTGCCGGCGTGGGTGGCACGGCGGCTGCGGCCGCACGTGGACCGCGCGGCGGCCGAACTGCTGACCGAGCTGCGCCGGGGCGATCCGCAGATCGGCGCGGAGGAGGCCGGGCGGGCGCGGGCCGGGGTCGCCGCCGGGATCCGGCACTTCTGCGACCTCGTCGAGGACCCGGGCGCCGGCTGGGAGCGGGTCTCGGCGTTCTACCTGCGGGTCGGGCGGCGGCTCGCGCGGGACGGCCGCGACCCCGTGGAGACGCACCAGGCGCTGCGCCGGTCGGCGTGCGTCGCGTGGCGGACGCTCGCCGCCGTGTCCGGCGACCTCGACCACGCCGCGCTCAGCCTCGTCATGGACGCCCAGTTCAGCTACATGGACGCGGTCGCCGAGGTGATCGCCGCCGGGTACGCGGCCGAGGCGGCCGACCGTGCGGAGCGGCGGCTCGCGCCGGTCGTGCGGCGGCGCCGGGCCCGGCTGCTGCACCTGCTGCTGGCCGAGCCGCCCGCCGCCCCCGAGCACCTCGCCGAGGTGGCCGCGCAGGCGCGCTGGCCGCTGCCGGCCGCGGTCGCGGCGGCGGCCGTCCGGCGGCGCGGGGACGGGGCCGCGCCCTACCGGGTGCCGGGCGACCTGCCGGGCGACCTGCTGGCCGACTTCGCCGCGCCGGAGCCGTGCATGGTCGTCCCCGCCCCGGACCGGCTCGGCTGCGGCCGGGTGCCCGCGGCGCTGCTGCCCGCGGCGCTGCTGCGCGACTGGGTGGTCGCGGTCGGCCCGGCGGTGCCCGTCGCGCGGGCCGCCGACTCGCTGCGCTGGGCGCGCGAGACGCTCGCGCTGGCGCTGCGCGGCGTCATCCCCGACGGCGGGCTGATCCGCAGCGCCGAGCACGTCCCGGTGCTGGTGATCTCGCGGGCAGGGGAGCTGATCGACGACGCGGCGGCGACCCGGCTGGCGCCGCTGGAGACCGTCCCGCCGGCCCGCCGGGAAAGGCTCGCCGAAACGCTGCTGGCATTGCTAGAGCACAATTTCAACGCTGCCGACGCGAGCCGCCGGCTGCGTGTCCACCCGCAGACCGTCCGTTACCGGCTGCGCCATTTGCAGGACCTTTTCGGCGACGAGTTGCGCGACCCGAGGCGCTGCCTGGAAATGGAGCTGTTCCTGCATGCGCGGATGGTCAACGGCCCCGCCGCCGGCAGGGCCGGCGCCCACTGACCGGCTTTTGTCACCCGGCTGATAAAAGCGTGGCCGGATCGTTGCGCCGTGTACATGGCGGACGGCATGGCGGAGGACCACACTCGTGGCCTTCCTGGTCCAGCGACGGAGGTGGTGTGCGATGTCCGGTGACGCCTACGACTTCGACGTGATCGTGGTGGGCTCCGGGTTCGGCGGCAGCGTGTCGGCGCTGCGGCTGGCCGAGAAGGGCTACCGGGTCGCCGTGATCGAGGCCGGACGCCGCTTCGACGAGGACACGCTGCCGAAGACGTCGTGGCGGTTGCGCAAGTACGTGTGGGCTCCGCGGCTCGGCATGCGCGGGATCCAGCGCGTCCACCTGGTGGGCGGCAAGGCCGGCGTCCTGGTGCTGGCGGGGGCGGGTGTCGGCGGCGGCTCCCTCGTCTACGCGAACACCCTCTACGTCCCGCCGGAGCCGTTCTTCAAGGACCGCCAGTGGGGCCACATCACCGACTGGCAGGACGAGCTCAAACCCTTCTACGACCAGGCGAGCCGCATGCTCGGCGTCACCGTGAACCCGCTGGTGACGCCCGCCGACGAGGCGATGAAGCGCGTCGCGGACCGGATGGGCGTCGGCGACACCTACCACCCGACCCCCGTCGGGGTGTTCTTCGGCGAGAAGCAGGGCGAGGACACCGCCGACCCGTACTTCGGCGGCGCCGGCCCGCGCCGGACGACCTGCACCGCCTGCGGCTCCTGCATGATCGGCTGCAAGGTCGGCGCGAAGAACATGCTCACCAAGAACTACCTGTACCTGGCGGAGAAGGCGGGCGTGCAGGTCGTCCCGGACACCACCGTCACCTCGCTCGCGCCCCGCCCGGACGGCGGCTACGCGGTGGGCACCGAGCACACCGGCCCGTTCCGCAAGCGCCGCCGGACGCTGACCGCCGAGCACGTCGTCCTCGCCGCCGGGACCTACGGGACCCAGCGGCTCCTGCACCGCATGCGCGCCGCCGGCCGCCTCCCGCACCTGTCGCCGCGCCTCGGCGAACTCACCCGCACCAACTCCGAGGCGCTGCTCGGCGTCGAGCGCATGACGGTGTGGCACCGCAAGAAGGACGTCGACCACAGCACGGGCCTCGCGATCACCTCGTCGTTCCACCCGGACGAGAAGACCCACATCGAACCGACCCGCTACGGGGCGGGGAACAACGCGATGGGCGTCATCCGCACCCTCCTGGTCGACGGCGGCGGCGCGCCCCGCTGGCTGAAGTTCCTCGGCCAGTCCGCCCGGCATCCGACGATCATCCTGCGCGGCCTCTCCCTGAAGGACTGGGCCAAGCGGACGGTCATCGCGCTCGTCATGCAGACCGCCGACAACTCGATCACCGTCGGCGAGAAGCGGAGCCGCCTCGGCCGCCGCAAGCTCGTCGCGCGGCAGGGCGACGGCGAGCCGAACCCCACCTGGATCCCGGTCGCGCACGACGCCGTCCGGATGCTCGCCGACGAACTCGACGCGACCCCCGGCGGGACGTGGTTCGACCTGTTCAACATCCCGACGACCGCGCACTTCATCGGCGGCTGCGTCATCGGGCAGACCCCGGAGGACGGCGTGATCGACCCGTACCACCGCGTCCACGGGCACCCGGGCCTGCACATCGTGGACGGGTCGTCGGTCACCGCGAACCTCGGCGTCAACCCGTCCCTCACCATCACCGCGCAGGCCGAGCGCGCCATGGCGTTCTGGCCGAACCGGGGCGAGAAGGACCCGCGCCCCGAGCCGGGCGGCGCCTACCGGCGCATCGACCGCGTCATGCCGGACGAGCCCGCCGTGCCGCCGACCGCGCCCGCCGCGCTCCGGTTGTCATAGTCAGATGATCGATATATAAAGATCACATGTCCAAACCGATGCAGGAACCGACGTTCCTGATCCTGACCGCGCTCGCGGACGGCCCGCAGCACGGGTACGGGATCATGTCCGACGTCGAGCAGATCTCCGCCGGGCGGACCCGGCTGCGCGCCGGCACCCTCTACGCCGCGCTGGACCGGCTCCAGGGCGAGGGGCTGATCGCCGCCGACCGCGAGGAGGTCGTGGACGGCCGGCTCCGCCGCTACTACCGGCTCACCGACGGCGGCGCCGCCGCGCTCGCCGCCGAGGTCGACGCGCTGCACCGCCGCACCGAGATCGCCGCCCGCCGCCTCGCCGCCCTGCCGCGCCTCGGCGGCGGCGGTGGCGCCCCGGCCTTCGGGGGACCCGCCTTCGGGGGACTCGCCTTCGGGGGGCTCGGATGAGCGCGCTCGAAGACCGCTACCGGCGGCTGCTCGCCTGCTACCCGGCCGACCACCGCGCCGAGCACGCCGACGAGATGCTGGACGTCCTGCTGGCCGGGGCCCATCCCGGGCAGGCGCGGCCGTCCATCGCCGACACCGCCGACCTGCTGTACGGGGCGGTCCGGATCCGGGTGCGCCGCGCGGCCAGCGGCGGCACCGGGTCGCCGTGGCCGGGCGCGCTGGCCGTGGCCGGGTTCCTGGCGACGCTCGTGCTGGTGGCGGACGGGCTGCGGTTCCTGCTCAACGCGCCGCGTTCGGCGCTGGTCGTCGCCGAACTGCTCGACGAGGGGCTGTCTTTGCCCCGGCTGCTCGCCATCCACTTCGGCACCGGGCCGTACTGGCTCGCGTGGGCGGTCATCGCGGTCCTGGCCTGGCGCGGGCCGCGCCGCCTCGCCGCCCGTGCCGCGTGCGCCGTCACCGCCGCCCAGGCCGTCCTCGTGGTCTACGGGACGGTCCTCCCGGACGCGCCCCTCGCGTGGCGCGTCACCGCGCTCACGAGCGTCCTGCCGTTCGCGCTGCTGGCCACCGCGTCGCTGGTCGCGTCCCCCGGCCCCCGGCACGGCGCCCGCCTGCTCGGCCGCACCCGCGTCGTCCTGGCCGCGACCATGGCCGCGATCGTGGCCCCCTTCATGTCGGTGTTCCTGTTCACGCTGGCCTACCAGGGCGACTTCGGCCCGCTGGCGTTCACCGACGCCGAGCGGCTGGCCGCGTTCACGGAGGACTGGCAGTGGCTGCGCTTCTCCCTCGCCGTCACGGCCGCCGTCCTCGGCGCCGCCGCGCTGGCGCGCACCCGGCAGGGCCGCCGGGCCTGCGCGCTGGTGGCGACCGCCGGTGCGCCGATGCTGATCGCCGTCAGCCCGTACCACCCGCAGGTGACCGGCGACCTGCCCGTCACCGCCGTCCTGCTGGCGAAGTGCCTGATCGGCTTCGCCCTGCCGATGCTCCTAGTCCGCCTAGTAGAACTCCCCACCCGCAGACGACTCCCGACGTAGCACCACCCCGTTGATCTGCGGCGTGTTGTTGTTTTCGACGCGCTCATAACAACAATGTGCGGCTCGCCACCGCACCCGCCGGTCCGGGTGGCCAAGCAATGCCCACAACGCCGCCGAGA